>JALTNO010000417.1 GCA_027000645.1 Paracoccaceae bacterium
GCACCGGCAGGTTCCACCGCAACGGCGCGGCGATGGACCGGCATTTCCGCGCCGCGCCGTTGCGGTGGAACCTGCCGGTGCTGCTGGGGCTGGTGGGGGTGTGGCATCGCAACATCTGCGGCCATGCGACCCGCGCGGTGGTGCCCTACGATCAGCGGCTGGCGCGACTTCCGGCCTATCTTCAGCAGCTGGACATGGAAAGCAACGGCAAGCGGGTGACGCTGGACGGCGCGCCGGTGCCCCGCGCCTCGGGGCCGGTGGTGTGGGGAGCGCCGGGCACCGACGGCCAGCACGCCTTCTTCCAGCTTCTGCACCAGGGTACCGAGGTGGTGCCGGTGGAGTTCCTGATCGCCGCGCGCGGGCACGAGCCGGAGCTTGCCCATCATCACGACCTGCTCAAGGCCGCCTGTCTGGCCCAGTCCGAGGCGCTGATGCGCGGGCGCGGCTTCGACGAGGCGCTGGAGATCGTCCGGCGGTCGGGTCTTGCCGGCGACGAGGCCCGGCGTCAGGCCGCGCACCGCACCTTCCCCGGCAACCGGCCCTCGGTGACCATCGCCTACGGGCGGCTGACCCCGTTCGTTCTGGGTCAGATCATCGCACTTTACGAACACCGGGTGTTCACCGAAGCCGCGATCTGGGGGATCAACCCGTTCGATCAGTGGGGGGTCGAGCTGGGCAAGGAGCTGGCCGGCGAACTGCTGCCGGCGGTTCGGGGCGAGGATACCGCCGCCGGCCGGGACGGCTCGACCAGGGGGCTGCTGGCAAGGCTGCGGCGCGCGCCCGGTGACGGCGACGGGTAAGGGCGCCATCACCGCCGATATAACCAGTTTCAATCGGGTGGTGCGGGTTTTCAAATGGCCGCGCCCGCGCGGGCGGTTATGGTCGGGGCAGGCGATCATCAACCGGAGAGTGCCATGTCGGAAGCGGGCCGGAAGACGGCATTGGTCATATCGGCGCATGCGGCCGATTTCGTCTGGCGCTGCGGTGGCGCGATCGCCTTGCATCGGCAGCTTGGCTACGAAGTGACGGTGGTCTGCCTGTCCTATGGCGAGCGCGGCGAAAGCGCGAAGCTGTGGAAGCAGGGCGGAATGACGCTTGAGCGGGTCAAGGCCGCGCGCAGGCAGGAGGCCGAGAACGCGGCCTCCGCGCTGGGGGTTGAGGACATCCGGTTCATGGATCTGGGCGATTACCCGCTGGAGTTGGACCGCGAGGCGAAGTTCCGCCTGGTGGAGATCATCCGCGAGGTGCAGCCGCGCTGGATGATGAGCCATTCGAAATGGGATCCCTACAACACCGACCACATGTATGCCACGCAGGTGGCGCTGGAATGCCGGATGATCGCCCAGGCCTGGGGGCACGAGCCGGGGCAGAAGGTGCTGGGCGCGCCGCAGCTGTATCTGTTCGAGCCGCATCAGACCGAGCAGATGGGCTGGAAGCCGGACGTGTTCCTCGACATCACTCCGGTGTGGGAGAAAAAGCGCGCCGCCATCGAGTGCATGGCGGGTCAGCACCATCTGTGGGAGTATTATACCAACGTGGCCCGAAACCGGGCCAACCATTTCCGCCGCAACTCGGGCGGGCAGGCCGGCGGGCGCGAGGCGAAATATGCGGAAGGGTTCCAGTCGGTCTTTCCGCGCACGGTGGACGAACTGTGACGGCGGGAGGGGAAAGGCGCTTCGAAGCGCCTTTCGCACGCGGTTTGCAAACCGCGTTCGGACGCCGCTTGCAAGCGGCGTGTCCAAGGGCTTTCGAAAGCCCTTGGCCGGTGAAAGGAGCGTGAAGACGATGGGCATTGTCCGGCAGAATATCGAGCGCGCCGACTCCGACCTGATCGCCCGGCTGGGTGCGGCGGGGATGGCGACGGTGCATGAGGCGCAGGGGCGGCGCGGTCTGATGTCGTCGCGGATGCGGCCGATTCAGCAGGATCTGGGCATTGCCGGCTCGGCAGTTACGATCAGTGCCCCTCCGGGCGACAACTGGATGGTGCATGTGGCCATTGAACAGCTGCGCGAGGGCGATATCCTGGTTCTGGCACCGACCGCCCCCTGCGACATGGGCTATTTCGGCGATCTGCTGGCCACCAGCGCGATGGCGCACGGGTGCCGGGCGCTGGTGATCGATGCGGGCGTGCGGGACACCCGCGATCTGCGCGCCATGGGCTTTGGCGTGTGGTCCACTGCCATTTCGGCGCAGGGCACGGTGAAGGAGGTTCTGGGCGCGGTGAACGTACCGGTGGTCTGCGCCGGTGCGCTGGTCAATCCCGGCGACGTGATCGTGGCCGATGATGACGGGGTTTGCGTGGTGGCGCGAGAGGAGGTCGCGGCGGTGGCCGAAAAGGCGCAGGCGCGGCTGGACGAGGAGGAGGAAAAGCGGCGGCGGCTGGCGGCGGGTGAGCTCGGGCTCGATATGTACGGGATGCGCGAGAAGCTGGCGGCGAAGGGGCTGAAATATGTCTGAGCGCGGTGCCCGGCGGGTCGGCCGGCCGGGGGCCAGCCCCCGGACCCCCGGAGTATTTGTGGCGAGATGAAAGGGCCGGTCGGGAGGGGGGGCGGCATTCGCGCCATGTGGATGCGCGGCGGCACCTCGAAGGGGGGGTATTTCCTGGCCTCGGATCTGCCCGCCGATGCAGCCGCGCGCGACCGGCTGCTGTTGCGGATCATGGGGTCACCCGATCCCCGCCAGATCGACGGGATGGGCGGGGGCGATCCGCTGAGCTCGAAAGTGGCGGTGGTGCGGCCCTCGGAGCGGCCGGGGGTGGATGTGGACTATCTGTTCCTTCAGGTCTTCGTGGACCGGGCGGTGGTGACGGATGCGCAGAACTGCGGCAACATCCTGGCCGGGGTCGGGCCGTTCGCCATCGAGCGCGGGCTGGTGGCGGCGCGCGAGGGCGAAACGCCGGTGGTCATATGGATGGAGAATACCGGCCAGGTGGCCGAGGCGCGGGTGCGGACGCCGGGCAGGCGCGTGAGCTATGCGGGCGATGCCCGGATCAATGGGGTTCCCGGCTCGGCGGCGGCGGTGCCGATCGCCTTTCGCGACACCGCCGGGTCGAGCTGCGGGGCGCTGCTGCCCACGGGCAGTGCGGCGGACGTGGTCGAGGGCGTCGCGGTGACGATGATCGACAACGGCATGCCCTGCGTGCTGATGCGGGCGGCCGATCTGGGGCTTTCGGGCGGTGAGGCACCGGAGGTTCTGGAGGCCGATGCGCTGTTGCGGGCGCGGCTGGAGGCCATTCGCCTGGCCTGCGGGCCGCTGATGAATCTGGGGGATGTGGCGGAAAAATCGATTCCCAAGATGGTGCTGGTTTCTCCGCCGCGCACCGGGGGGGCGGTTGCGACACGGACCTTCATTCCGCATAGCTGTCACCGGGCTATCGGGGTTCTGGGGGCGGTCAGTGTCGCCACCGCCTGTCTGCTGGAGGGAAGCGTCGCCCGCAGTCTTGCCTCTGTCGGAGAGGGACCGCTGCGCAACCTGTCGATCGAACATCCGAGCGGCGAAATGACGGTGGTGGTCGAGCTGGACGAGGGCGGCGCGGTAAGGCGCGCTTCGGTTCTGCGCACGGCGCGCAAGTTGATGGATGGTGTCGTTTTCGCCTGACGGCTGCGTATGGTTCAAGCCCATAAGCAGGATTATGGTAAGTAAATCTCCATCATGGCGGCGTTTGGTCACGTCGGCCGGAGCGGAACGGCATCCGGGGAACCTTTCCGTGGCGTGCATTTTCCCGTTGCGGGGCGCGTGGCATGACGATTATCTGAATATGCCGGCCATTCGGTCCGGCGGCTGCGCAGGTGGCAGGGAGGATGTCCACGATGACGACTGAAACATTCCGGGCTGCGGCCGCCGGAAGCCGGGTCGCCCCGGCGCTGCTGGCCGCGGGCATCGGCCTCGTGTTGATCGTTCTGTCGGGGTTCGCTCAGGCGACCGTCATGCATGACGCGGCCCATGACGTGCGCCACGCCACCGGGTTCCCCTGTCACTAGGCCCATGTTTTCCCGCATCGTTTCCAGCGCGCTGCTGGCTGGCGCCGCCGCAGGGCTGATTGCCGCCCTGTTGCAGCTGGTGTTCGTGCAGCCGGTGCTGCTGCACGCGGAGCTTTATGAATCGGGCGCGCTGGTGCATTTCGGAGCCGCGCCGGTCAGCGCGCAGCAGCCGCTGCCGGGCTTTCAGCCCATGCGCGACGGGCTGAGCATCCTGTTCACCATGTTCACCTATACCGGTTTTGCGCTGGTGCTGGTGGCGGTGATGTTGCTGGCCGACGCGCAGGGGCTGCCGGTGAACGGCCGCGTCGGCATCCTGTGGGGGCTGGCCGGGTTCATCGCGGTGATCTTCGCGCCGGGCCTGTCGCTGCCGCCCGAGGTGCCGGGCGTGGCCGCGGCCGATGTGCTGACGCGCCAGGTCTGGTGGGTTTCCACCGTGATCGCGGCGGCGGTGGCGCTGTGGCTGATCGCCTTCGGACGCGGCTGGCCCGCCTGGGGCGTGGCGGTGGTTCTGCTGCTGGTGCCGCATCTGATCGGCGCCCCCGAACCGGAGAGCTTTGCCGGCCCCGTCCCGCCCGAAATCTCCGCCCTGTTCACCGCCCGCGCCTTTGGCGTGGCGATGGCCGGTTGGGCGGTTCTGGGCATCGTCGCCAGTCATCTGTGGCAGCGCGAGGCACGACGGCAGGCCGGGGACGGGGCAGCCTGACGGCCTGCGCGCCCGGTTCCCGTCCTGTTTCGGGTCCTCCAACAGCCCAGCCCCGCCGGTTTCATCGCGCCTCCGCCAGCAGGCCATCCACATCCAGATGTGCCTCCATGTGGTCGGCCAGCGCGTCCAGAGTGGCCTCGACCGTGGCCTTGTGGGACAGGTCGGAACCCTCCGCCCCCCACCGCGTCAGCATGTGGCGGCGGAAGGCGTCGTCGCGAAACAGCCCGTGCAGATAGGTGCCGATCACCCGCCCGTCGGGGCTGACCGCACCTTCGGCGCGACCGTCCACATGGGCGAAGGGGCGGGCGCAATCGGCCCCCTGCGTGCGCCCGACATGGATTTCGTAGCCGTCGAGCCCAAGGCCCGATTCCGCATGAACCGCCCGCACCCACGTCAGCCGCTTGTCGGCGGCCATCACCGTGGTCACGTCCAGCAGGCCCAGCCCGCGGGTTTCGCCCGGCTCGCCCTCGACCCCGGCCGGGTCGGCCACGAGCCGGCCCAGCATCTGGTAGCCGCCGCAGATGCCCAGCACCCTCCCGCCGCGCCGGTGGTGGGCGATCAGGTCCACGTCCCAGCCTTGCGCCCGCAGGAAGGGCAGATCGCCGCGCGTCGATTTCGTGCCGGGCAGGATCACCAGATCGGCATCGGCCGGGATCGGCCGGCCCGGTGCCAGCATGGTCACGCACAGGCCCGGTTCCTGTGCCAGCGGGTCGAGGTCGTCGAAATTGGCGATCCGCGACAGGCGCAGGCAGACGATGTGGAAGGCGCCGCCGCGCGGGCCGCCGGCAATGTCCTGCGCGTCCTCGGCCGGCAGCTTCCAGGCATCCGCGAACCACGGCAGCATGCCGAAGCCGCGCCAGCCGGTGCGTTCTTCGATCATGCGGAAGCCGTCCTCGAACAGCCGCGCATCGCCGCGAAAGCGGTTGACGACGAAGCCTGCCACCATCGCCGCATCGGCTGGATCCAGAACCGCCTGCGTGCCGACGATCTGGGCGATCACCCCGCCCCGGTCGATGTCGCCCACCAGCACCACCGGCACGCCGGCCGCGCGGGCAAAGCCCATGTTGGCGATGTCGCGGGGGCGCAGGTTGACCTCGGCCGGGCTGCCGGCACCTTCGACGATCACCAGTTCATGGGCGCGCGCGAGGCGGGTGAAGCTGTCGAGAACCGCCTCCATCAGCCGCGCCTTCAGCGCCCCGTAATCGCCGGCCTGCACCGTGGTCAGATGCCGCCCCTGCACCACCACATGGGCGCCGCGGTCACTTTCGGGCTTGAGCAGCACCGGGTTCATGTCCACCGAGGGCTCCAGCCCGCAGGCCAGCGCCTGCAGGGCCTGGGCGCGGCCGATCTCGCCGCCATCGGCGGTTACGGCGGCGTTGTTGGACATGTTCTGCGGCTTGAAGGGCGCAACCTTCAGCCCCCGCCGCCGCGCAGCCCGTGCCAGCCCGGCCACCAGCAGCGACTTGCCCACGTTCGAGCCGGTTCCCTGCAGCATCAGCGCCGGCATGGGGGGTCAGAACTCCACGCCCGGCTGGGCCTTGATGCCGTCGCGGAAGGGGTGTCTGACCAGCGTCATCTCGGTGACCAGATCGGCCGCCTCGATCAGCCGCTCGGGCGCGTTGCGGCCGGTCAGCACCACATGGGTCATGGGCGGCTTTTCGGTCTCGAGAAAATCCACCACCTCGCCGGCGTCGAGATAGCCGTAGCGCAGGGCGATGTTGATCTCGTCGAGCAGGACAAAGCGGATCTCGGGGTCGCGGATGAATTCCTGCGCCGCCGCCCAGCCGCGCCGGGCGGCGGCGATGTCGCGTTCGCGGTCCTGGGTTTCCCAGGTGAAGCCCTCGCCCGAGATGACGAAGCGGCATTCGCGGGCAAAGCGCTCGCGCAGGAAGGTGGCCTCGCCGGTTTTCCAGCTGCCCTTGACAAACTGCACCACGGCGCAGGGCATGCCGTGGGCGATGCAGCGCATCACCATGCCGAAACCCGAGGAAGACTTGCCCTTGCCCGGCCCGGTCAGGACGATGATCAGCCCCTTCTCGCCGGTCCTGGCGGCCATCATCCGGTCGCGGGCGGCCTTGATCCTCTGCATCTTCTCGCGGTGACGCGCGTTTTCGTCCTGCATGGGCATTTCGTCTTCTCCTCGGGGCTTCGCGCGACTATGCCGCCGCCGCCGGGCCGGGGCAAGCGCGACCGCGCCCCGCCGCGAGGGCCGGCGGAAACGCTGCGGAAGATGCGCTTTTCGCGGTTGAGGCCCATGCCGCGACCTGCAACCAATACCGGCACGATGCGATACCCGAGGAAAGGAGCGGACATGACCCCGCAGGACGAGCTGAACTTCATCCCCTTCGAAAGCTTCGAGGTGGGACAGGTGCAGGAATTCGGCGCCTATGAGGTGACCGAGGAGGAGATCGTCGAATTCGCCCGCAAATACGATCCGCAGTTCTTCCATCTCGATCCGGAGGCGGCGAAGAAATCGCTGTTCGGCGGGCTGTGCGCCAGCGGCTGGCACACCTGCGCCATGACCATGCGCATGATGGTGGACCACATGGACCGCCACGGCCGCTCGCTGGGCTCGCCCGGCCTCGACAACCTGCGCTGGCGCCATCCGGTCTATCCCGGAGACGTGCTGTCGGTGCGGATGGAGGTGACCGGGCTGCAGCCCTCGAAAAGCCGGCCCGAAATCGGTATCGTGCTCAGCCATGTCAGCGTGCGCAACCAGAAGGGCACCGTGGTGATGGAATTTCTCAGCAAAGGCATCTTTCCGCGTGGCACGACCAGTGGGGGCGGTGCGTGATGAAACCCTGCATCATCTGCGTCGCGATCACCGGCTCGGTGCCGACGAAGGCGGACAATCCTGCCGTCCCGATCACCATCGGGGAACAGATCGAAAGCACCCATGAATCCTTCGAGGCCGGGGCCGCCATCGTCCATGCCCATGTGCGCAATGACGACGGCACGCCGACCAGCGACCCGGACCGCTTCGCCCGGCTGCTGGAGGGTATCCGCAAGCACTGCCCCGGCATGATCGTCCAGTTCTCTACCGGCGGGCGGTCGGGTTCGGGACGCGAACGCGGCGGCATGCTGGCGCTGCGGCCCGACATGGCCTCGCTGGCGGTGGGGTCCAACAACTTCCCCACCCGCGTCTACGAAAACAGCCCCGAACTGATCGACTGGCTGGCCGGCGAGATGCGCAGATACAGCATCAAGCCGGAGATCGAGGCCTTCGATCTGTCCCACATCCTTCAGGCGGTGGCCATGAACCGCGACGGGCGCATTCCGGGGCGGCTTTATGTCCAGTTCGTGATGGGGGTGAAGAACGCCATGCCGGTGGATCGCGAGGTGTTCGATTTCTACATCCGCACCATGGAGCGCCTCGCCCCCGAGGCCGAGTGGTGCGCCGCCGGCATCGGCCGCCACCAGATCGAGGTGAACGAATGGTGCGTGCGCGCGGGCGGGCACTGCCGGACGGGGCTTGAGGACAACATCCGTCTGAACCGCGAAACCCTGGCGCCGTCCAACGCGGCACTGGTGCGGCGGGTGGTGGATCTGTGCGAACGGTACGAGCGCCCCGTCGCCGACTGGCGCACCGCGCGCGAGATGCTGGATCTGCCGATGCCGGAGTGATCCGGCGCCCTGGCGCCCCTGTGTCGCAACCGGCGAAATGTTCGCACGAAAATAATTGACATGTTAATCAGTATCATGGCAGGATTTCCGGCGAACCGGCACGGCCGTTGGCCCGGGGACAGCGACAGGAGCCCACATGTCCGATCTTGCCCGCAACGTCGAAAAGCTGAACGGGTTTCTTGCCCGTTTTCGCGAAACCGGCATCCGCAACCGCATCGGCGGGCGGGACTGCGCCGGGACGGCGGGCAGTTTCGAGACGCTGTCGCCCGTCGATGAAAGCGTGATCTGCACGGTGGCCCGTGGCGGGGCCGAGGACATCGACGCCGCTGCCCGCGCCGCGGCCGATGCCTTTGCCGCCTGGCGCGATCTGGACGGGAAGGAACGCAAGCGGATCCTCATGCGCATTGCCGACGGGATCGAGGCGCGGGCCGAGGAGATTGCGCTGTGCGAGTGCTGGGATACCGGCCAGGCGCTGCGCTTCATGTCCAAGGCGGCGCTGCGCGGGGCCGAGAACTTCCGCTTCTTCGCCGAAATGGCGCCGCGGGCGCGCGACGGGCAGAACCTGCCCTCGGCCACGCTGATGAACGTCACCACCCGCGTGCCCATCGGCCCGGTGGGGGTCATCACCCCGTGGAACACGCCCTTCATGCTGAGCACCTGGAAGATCGCGCCGGCGCTGGCGGCGGGCTGCACGGTGGTGCACAAGCCGGCCGAGCTGTCGCCGCTGAGCGCGCGAATCCTGATCGAGATCGCCGAAGAGGCCGGCCTGCCGCCGGGGGTGTGGAACCTCGTAAACGGATTCGGCGAAGACGCCGGCCGGGCGCTGACCGAGCATCCGCTGATCCGCGCCATCGCCTTCGTCGGCGAATCCCGCACCGGCAGCATGATCATGCGCCAGGGCGCCGACACGCTGAAGCGGGTGCATTTCGAGTTGGGCGGCAAGAACCCGGTGATCGTGTTCGATGACGCCGATCTCGACCGGGCGCTGGATGCGGCGGTGTTCATGATCTATTCGCTCAACGGCGAGCGCTGCACCTCGTCCTCGCGGCTGCTGGTGCAGGACACCGTTGCCGGAGAATTCGAGCAGCGTCTTGCCGCGCGGGCCGAGGCGATCCGGGTGGGGCATCCGCTCGACCCCGGAACCGAGGTCGGGCCGCTGATCGATGCGGGTCATTTCGCCAAGGTGACGGGCTATTTCGACCGGGCGCGGGCCGAGGGCGCCACCATCGCCGCCGGCGGGCGGCGGGAGGGGGAGCGCGGCTTCTTCGTCCGCCCCACCCTGTTCGCCGGCGCCCGGCCCGACATGGCCATCGCGCAGGAGGAGATCTTCGGCCCGGTGCTGACGGCGATCCGGTTCTCGTCGGAGGAGGAGGCG
>JALTNO010000418.1 GCA_027000645.1 Paracoccaceae bacterium
AGGCCGTGGCGTTGTGCGAAGCGGCCGGCTTCGACGCGATCCTGATCGAGACCGTCGGCGTGGGCCAGTCCGAAACCGCGGTGGCCGAGATGTCGGACATCTTCCTGCTGCTGCTGGCGCCGGCCGGCGGGGACGAGTTGCAGGGGGTCAAGCGCGGCATCATGGAAATGGCCGACATGATCCTCGTGAACAAGGCCGATGGCGATCTCAAACCCGCCGCCACCCGGACCTGCGCCGATTATGCCGGGGCTTTGCGCCTCCTGCGCAGGCGGCCGCAGGACCCCGAGGGGTTCCCGAAGGCGATGACCGTCTCGGCGGTGGAGGAACACGGCCTGGCCGAGGCCTGGGCCGAGATGCGCAAACTCGCCGAATGGCGCAAGGCGCACAGCTTCTGGGCCGCCAACCGCGCGCAACAGGCCCGCTACTGGTTCGACCAGGAAGTCCGGCAGGCGCTTCTGGCCCGGCTCGATCAGCCGCAGACCCGGGCCCGGATGGACGAACTGGGCGAACGTGTCGCCCGGGGCGAGCTCACCCCGGCAGCGGCGGCGCGGGATCTGCTGGGCGGTGCGGACCGGCCCTGAAACTTCACCTTGCCCCAAATACTCCCGCCGGAGGCATGGCCCGGCACGGGCCATTCCCCGCCCCGGCAGGGGCGGGGCAAATCCCTCCGATCCGTCTTGACCCGACCGGCGATTCCTCCTAAACGCTGGCCACGAGTTTCCGGGCGCAGCCGTTGGCGGCGCCCCTGTTGATTTGGGATCAGGGCCCCGGCCCGCCACCCGCAGACGAAGGAAGACGAAAATGTCGCGCCGTTGTGAACTGACCGGTAAGGGCCCGATGTCTGGCAACAATGTCAGCCATGCCCACAACAAGACCAAGCGCCGCTTTCTGCCGAACCTCAACGAGGTGACGCTTCAGTCCGAAACGCTGGGCCGCGGCTTCCGGCTGCGGATCTCCTCGGCCGCGCTGCGCAGCGTGGATCATCGCGGCGGTCTGGACGCGTATCTCGCCAAGGCCCGCGACGAGGACCTGTCGCCGAAGGCGCTGAAGATCAAGAAGGAAATCGCCAAGGCCGCCGCTTCGGCCTGAGCTCCGCGATCCCTGCGCAATCAGGACGCAATCGAACGGACCCCGCGCCCCCACGCGCGGGGTCCTGTCGATTCCGGTTGCGGCCGATGCCCGGCCGCGCCAATATCCGGGCTGTCATGCGCCGCCCGTTCCGCATACATGCCGCCATTGCCCTGACGGTTCTGCTGATCCTGACGGGGCAGGGGCTGGCCATGGCGCGGGGCAGCACCGGTCCGGTCGGGCAGGTGGTGCTGTGCGCCGGGTCCGGGCCGGTCGTGGTGTTCCTCGATGAAGACGGCAATCCGACCGGGCCGCCGCATTTCTGCCCCGATTTCACGCTTCATCTCATAGGGGATGCAACCCTGCCGGAGGAAGCGGCGCTGCCGCGGCGGGCAGCTGCGGTTGCGCATCCGCCTGCAGCGGGGCAATCCGTTCCGGGCCGTGCAGTGCACGGGTTTCATGCGCGGGGGCCTCCTCGGCCCGATGATCTTTCCTGACACCCAAGACACGGACAATCATCGAACGAGGAGACACGAGATGTCTTTCAGAACACTTGCCCTTTCCACTGCTGCCGCCCTTGCGCTGACCCTGCCCGCCCTTGCCGAAGAGGCGAAGATCGTGGTGGAGGACGCCTATGCCCGCTCGGCGATGCGCTCGGCATCCTCGGGTGCTGCCTTCATGGTGCTGATGAACCGGGGTGAAGCCGACGACCGGCTGGTCGATGTCCGTTCGGACATTGCCAGGCGGGTGGAACTGCATACCAACATCTCGGATGCAAACGGGGTGATGAAGATGGTCAGGATCGAGGGCGGCATCGCGATCCCCGCCGGGGGCAGGCATGCTTTGGCCAGGGGCGGCGATCACGTCATGTTCATGGGGCTGAAAGAGCCCCTGGAACAGGGCGGGACGGTTCCGCTGACGCTGGTTTTCGAGAAAGCCGGCGAGATCGAGATCGAGGTGCCGGTGGACATGAGTCGAAAGCCGGGCATGGGCATGAAGAAGATGAAAGACATGAAGATGAACATGCAGGACGACGGCTGAGCGCGGTCGGAAGGGCCGGTCCGGGGGCTCTGCCCCCGGACCCCCGGAGTATTTTCGGCAAGATGAAGGGAGGAGTCGGGGCTATTTGCGCGCGAGCAGGTCGTCGACCCAGGCCGGCACGATCCGGGTGGCCGGGCCGAGCCGGTGTTCGTCGAAGGCGGTGGATATCTCCGAGGGTTCGAGGTTGAGTTCGATCGTGCGTGCGCCGCTGGCGGCGGCATCATTCACGAAGGCGGCGGCCGGATGGACCTGCCCCGAGGTGCCGATGGCCGCGAACAGATCGGCCCGGGCCAGATGCGCGACTATGCGGTCCATGTGATAGGGGATTTCGCCGAACCAGACCACATCGGAT
>JALTNO010000419.1 GCA_027000645.1 Paracoccaceae bacterium
GGGGCAAACAGGGAGGAGATCACATGAGTTCCACGGACATCCTGAAGACGCTGGGCGGGATGCTTGCCTCGGGCGGTATCGAAGTGGTCGATTGCACGGGCGTTCTGGGGCCGGACACGCCGATCCTGAAGTTGCCCGAAGATTTCGCGAAGAACACGCCGAAGGTCGAGATTCACAAGATCTCCGAGTATGACGAGGACGGGCCGTTCTTCGCCTGGAACTGGATGGTTCTGGGCGAACATTCCGGCACCCATTTCGACGCGCCGCATCACTGGATCACCGGCAGGGACTACCCCGACGGCTATACCGACACGCTGAACGTGCAGCGCCTGGTGGCGCCGGTGAACGTGATCGACTGTTCGAAGGAAACTGAGGAGAACCCGGATTTCCTGCTGACCGCGGATGGCGTCCGGGCCTGGGAAGCCGAGCATGGCGAGATCGGCGCCGGGGAGTGGGTGGTCATGCGCACCGACTGGGACAAGCGCGCCCATGACGAGGACCTGTTCCTGAACGCCGACGAAGACGGCCCGCATTCGCCGGGTCCGACACCCGATTGCATCGAATACCTGCTGTCGAAGAAGATCGTCGGCTGGGGCAGCCAGTGCATCGGCACCGATGCCGGTCAGGCCGGCGGGATGGAGCCGCCCTATCCCGCCCACAACCTCCTGCACAAGGAAAACTGCTTCGGGCTGGCCTCGCTTGCCAATCTGGACCGGTTGCCGCCCAAGGGCGCGATTCTGATCGCCGCGCCGCTCAAGATCCAGCGCGGCACCGGCAGCCCGATCCGCGCCCTGGCGCTGGTGCCGAAGGGGTAAGGCGATGGCGCAGGCCGATCACGTCATCATCGGCACCGGCATCAACGGGCTTGTTGCCGGTGCGCTGCTTGCCCGCAAGGGCCGGCGGGTGATCCTGCTGGAACGCGAAGACCGCGCCGGCGGGTGCATGATGACCGACGAGGTGACGCTGCCGGGGTTCCGTCACGACGTCATGGCCGCGACCTTCGTGCTGTTCCTGACCTCGCCGGCCCATGCCGAGCTGGCCGAAGACCTGGCGCGGCACGGGCTGGAATTCTGCCACACGCAGCACCCGACCGCGGTGCTGCGACCGGATGGTTCGACGCTGGTCCTGACCATGGACCGGGCCGCCAATGTCGCCACCTTCAACGCGCGCGCCGCCGGCGACGGCGACCGTCACGCCGCCGACGTGGGCGCAATCGAGGCCGACGCGCCGTTCCTGTTCGCCCTTCTGGGCGGCGAGTTGTGGACGCCACGCACCGCGAAACTTCTGGCCGGACAGGCCTGGAGGCGCGGACTGAACGGGCTGAAAAGCTGGATCGGCGAGGCCCTGGTTCCGGCGCGGGCCTGGCTTGAAACAAGCTATGACAGCCCGGATGTCCGGGCGCTCTGGGCGCCCTGGGTTCTTCATGCCGGGCTGACACCTGAAAGCACCTTTTCGGGCCAGATGGGCAAGGTGATCGCCTTCGCCCTCGAGGCCGCAGGCGCGCCGGTGGTCAGGGGCGGCGCGGCCCGGGCGGTGGACGCCTTCCGCGGCCTGATCGAAGAGCATGGCGGCACGATCCGCACCGGGGTGGACGTGGCGCGCATCCTGACCGACGGCAACCGGGCGACCGGCGTGGAAACCGCGGACGGAGAGCGGATCACGGCCGACCATGTGCTCGCTTCGGTCACGCCGTCCCAGCTTTACGGCCGGCTTCTGCCAGAGCGCGAGGAACAGCCGCAGGCGCGGGCCTATCGGCACGGGCGCGGCAACTTTCAGCTGCATTACGCGCTGGACCGGCAGCCGGAATGGCTGAGCGAAGGGCTGGACGACGTGGCGCTCATCCACCTGGCCGACGGTATCGACAGCGTGTCGAAATCGGCCAACGAAGCCGAACGCGGCATGTTGCCGGAAACGCCCACCATCTGCGTCGGCCAGCCGCATCGGCTGGACCCTTCGCGCTGCCCCGAAGGCAAGGCGATCCTGTGGCTGCAGATCCCAGACGCGCCGCGTACGGTCAGGGGCGACGCCGCCGGCCGGATCGAGACCCGTGGCACCTGGGACGAGGCCACGCGAGAGGCTTTTGCCGACCGGATCGAGGCGATCCTTGCGCGCCACATTCGCGACTTCGACGGGATCAGGCTGGCGCGGCGGGCCTTTTCGCCGGCCGACCTGGAAGGGCTGAACATGAATCTCGTCGGTGGCGACCCCTATGGCGGGCAGTGTTCGATCGACCAGTTTTTCCTGTTCCGCCCCTTCCCTGGATCGCGTAACAACGCCACCGGGCTGAAAAACCTCTGGCATATCGGTGCCTCGACCCATCCCGGTCCCGGTCTGGGCGGCGGGTCGGGCTACAACACGGCAAAAAGGTTGGGCGGATGAGCGATTCCGGAAAGGATCTTCCGCGGCTGGGCGAAATCGGGCTGCAGAACTTCGCACCTTATCTGATGAACCGGAT
>JALTNO010000420.1 GCA_027000645.1 Paracoccaceae bacterium
GGGGGCACGCCCTGCGGGCGGGGATCGTTCCGATGGGAATGGCCTTCGTTCTGGTGCTGGCGGGCGGCGCCGGGGCGGACCCTGCCGCCGATTACGCCGCGCTTTGCGCCGCCTGCCACGGAGAGAACCGTCTGGGCGCGCAGGGGCCGGCGCTGATCCCCGAGACGCTGAAGCGGATGCGCGGCCCGAAGGTGGCGGCGGTCATCCGGGACGGCCGCGTTTCGACGCAGATGCCGGCTTTTGGCGACAGGCTGGATGCGGCGCAGATCGAGGCGCTGGCGGCGTGGCTGAAGACGCCGCTGGCCGAAATTCCCGACTGGGGCGAGTCCGAGATCATGGCCAGCCGCGAGATGGACCCGGACTACGTACCGGCGGATGCGCCGCGCTGCGATTGCGACCCGCTGAACCTGACGCTGGCGGTGGAGACGGGGGATCATCACATCTCGGTTCTGGATGGGGACAGTTTCGAGGTACTCGATCGCTTTGCCACGCCCTTTGCGGTTCACGGCGGGCTGAAATACACTCCCGACGGGCGGTATGTGTTCATCATGTCGCGCGACGGCTGGGTGCAGAAATACGACCTGTGGTCGCTGCATCAGGTGGGGCGCGTGCGCGCGGGACTGAACAGCCGCAACATCGCCATCAGCCATGACGGCAGGTGGCTGGCGGTGGCCAATTACCTGCCGATGTCGCTGACCATTCTGTCCACCGAGGATCTGAGCGTGGCCAGGGTCATGCCGGTAGTGTCCCGCCTGGGCGTGCCGTCGCGGGTGTCGGCGGTGTACCAGGCGCCGCAGCGCAAGAGCTTCATCCTGGCGCTGAAGGACGCGCCCGAGATCTGGGAAGTGGCGACCGACCCGGATGCCGATCCGGTCTATGAGGGGTTCGTCCATTCACGCGAGAAGGGGATGATCGAGGCCCTGCCCTCCAGCCGCGGCCTGTTCGCCCGCAGGCGGATCGAGATTTCCGAGCCGCTGGACGATTTCTTCTTCACCCAGGACTATCGCAACCTGATCGGGGCTGCGCGCGACGGCAAGCGGGGCGTGGTGGTCAATCTCAATGTCGGGCGCGAGATCGCGGAACTCCCGCTGGACGGGATGCCGCATCTGGGGTCCGGCATCAGCTGGGTGCGCAATGGCAGGCGGGTGATGGCTCTGCCACATCTGAAGGAGGGGAAGATCTCGGTCGTGGATACGGAAAGCTGGCAGGTGATCGCCACGATCGCCACGCAGGGGCCCGGGTTCTTCCTGCGCAGCCACGAGAATTCGCGCTATTTCTGGGCCGACGTGTTCTTCGGCCCGAACCGGGACCTGATGAACGTGATCGACAAGGAGACGCTTGAGATCGTGCGCACCCTGCGCCCGGTGCCGGGGGCGACGGTGGCGCATGTGGAGTTCAACCGCGACGGCAGCCGCGCGCTGGTATCGGTGTGGGAAGATGACGGGGCGATCATCGTCTATGATGCGAACACGCTGGAAGAGGTCAAGCGGCTGCCGATGCGCAAGCCCTCGGGCAAGTACAATGTCTGGAACAAGATCACATTCTCGGAGGGGACCAGTCACTGAGGCGCTGATCGTGGCGCATGGTCAGCCCTCGGATTCCGAACCGGCCGAGGGCCTTCTGGCCGTGCTGGCGGGGCAGGTCCGGAAGATGTTGCCCGGCTGGCGGGTTCTCTCGTCCACGCTGGCAACACCGGGGCGCCTGGAGGCCGCAGCCCGCGCCTTGCCCGGCGGCGCCGTGATCTTTCCGCTGTTCATGGCCGGGGGATGGTTCGTGAAGCAGGTTCTGCCCGTCCGGTTGAAACGGCGCGACCTGATCGCTGCCGCACCTCTGGGCCTGCTGCCGGGCCTGCCGGACACGGCCGCGGCGGCGCTGACGGCATGGGCCGGCATTCACGACCGACCCGCGGGCGAGATCCTTCTGGCCGCGCATGGATCGGCACGGGGGCAGGCGGCGTCAGGCGCTGCGGAGGCATTCGCGCGGCGGCTGAGGGCGAGGCTTCCCGAAGACGCGGAGGTCCGCACCGGCTATCTGGAACAGGCCCCGTTTCTGGCCGATGCCGCGCGAGACATGAACAAGGACGCCATCTGCCTGCCCTTTTTCGCCCTGCCCGGCGAACATGTCCGGCGCGACCTGCCGGCTGTACTGGAAGAGGCCGGTTTCCGCGGCAGGATCCTTCCGGTTCTGGGGCAGGCCGCAGGCATCCCCGCCCTGATTGCCCGCACCATTCTGGATACCGCGCAGGAGGCAACCCCGTGAGCGATACCGACACCAACAATGACGGGGGCCGCTGGCCGGTGTGGAAACTCGCCCTTCTTCTCTATCCCTTCGTCATGGGGGCGGTTGCGATCAACCTGTTCCTGCTGGGGCTGATCGCACATTTCGCGGGCTTTCCGGCACTGACGCTCGCACCGGTGCCCGCCGTGCTGTGGAGCCTGCCCCTGGCAGTGCCCGC
>JALTNO010000421.1:0-2137 GCA_027000645.1 Paracoccaceae bacterium
CGATTACCTGCGGGCCAATATAGAGGGTGGGGAGGGGTTCGACTGGTTCTACGCTTCGGGCGCTGACCGCGATGCGCAGATCAGGACGCCGATCTCGGACGGGTTCTACGGAGAGCCGTGGCTCTTCCGCCCCAAGGACATGCGGAACTGGTGGCAGAACCTCCACCATGACCGCCTGGGCGGCGTGCGCTTCGGCTTCTTCCAGAACGCGGCCGATCCGGCGAGCTTTGATCCCAATCCGTCTTCCGTCGCCATCACCGCCACCACCGGCACGTTCGGGCCGTTCACCAGCCCCGCGCGCATTGCCTCCGACGGGGCCACCTGGCACGGGGCGACGCCGGGCTATCGGGTGCTCACGGCGGGCGAGCGCGTGACCATCACCGCCTATGTCGCCCCGGGCACCTCCGGCGACTTCGCGCTCTACCTCACGCTGGGCGGCGGTGCCGACCACGCCTCGTATTTCGGTGCCATCGGCGGCTGGGAGGATACCGCCCCCGGCGCACATGTGATCAACGCCACCAGTCAGACCGAGGTGTATCCTGGGCTGTGGAAGATCACCATGGACGTGACGGCGGGGCTGTCAGGTTCGGCGGGGTTCCGCATCGGCCCGCGCTCGGCCACCGCGGGCGAGGACATTGTGGTCTACGGGGTGGAGGTATTGCCTTACGGCCAGTCCACCACCGGCTGGGTTCCCGAGATGAAGCCGATCCGCTTCACCGAGTTCGGCTGCCCTGCGGTCGACCGGGGTACAAACCAGCCCAACGTGTTCTACGACCCGAAGTCGTCCGAGAGCGCCCTGCCGTATTTCTCGCGGGGCTGGCCGGATGAGGCCCTGCAGCGAGCCTATGTCGTCGCCACGCTGGGCTACTGGGGCGATGCCACGAAGAACCCGGTCTCCGCCGTCACCGGCCAACCGATGGTCGAGACCGGCGAGGCGGCGCTCTGGACCTGGGATGCCCGGCCCTGGCCGGATTTCCCGGCCCGTGCGGATATCTGGTCGGACGCCGCCAACTGGCGGCTCGGGCACTGGATGGGCGGACGCCTCGGGCAGGTGTCACTGGGCGCGCTGGTTCGGGATCTGTGCCGGGCGGCAGGGCTCGATGACACCCTCGTGGATGTCTCCGAGCTTTCCGACATCGTGCCGGGCTTCACCGTGGCCGTCCTTGAAAGCCCCCGCGCCTCGATCGCGGTGCTGGCCCGCCACTTCGGCTTCGATGCGGTCGAAAGCGGCGGGAAGATCGTGTTCCGTGCGCGGGGGCGGGCCGCGGTGGCCACCATCGCGCCGGACCAGTTGGTCGGCAATGGTCAGGCGGAGGTGATGGAGCTGACCCGGGGCCAGGAGACGGAACTGCCGCAGGCGCTCAAGTGGCAGCTGGTGCGCTCGGACGAGGAATACGATACCGCCACCGTCGAGGCGCGCCGGACCACCGTCCAGGCGGCGCGGGTGACCTCCGAGACCTTTCCGCTGGCCGCCTCGCTCGAAGAAGCCGACCGCCGCTGCCGCCGCGCGCTGATGGAGGCGTGGGTAGGGCGCGAGACGCTCACCGCCAGGCTGCCGCCCTCGCTGTTGCGGCTCGATCCCGGTGACGTGATCGCGCTCGATCACGATGGGCGGCAAGTGGATTACCGCCTCACCCGCATCGCCGATGCCGGGGCGCGGGCGATCGAAGAAATCCGCACCGATGCCGCCCTCTACGACCTGCCGCCGGGCAAGGACCGCGCGCCGCAGCTTTCCACCCCCACCGTCTTCGGGCCGGCCGAGGTGGCGCTGATGGACCTGCCGCAGCTCAGTGACAGCGTGCCGGCGCATCGCCCGTATGCGGCTGTGTTCGCGAGGCCCTGGTACGGCACCGGCGCGGTCTGGTGGAGCGCCACGGACTCCGGATTCCAGCTGCTCGACACCATCGGCGCGCCCGCCCGCATGGGGGTTCTGGCGGCCGATCTGCCCGCAGGTCCGGTCGACCGGTTTAATATGGGCTGCGAACTGCTGGTGGACCTGTCCTCAGGAACGCTGGCGTCAGTCACCGATACCGAGCTTCTGAACGGCGCCAACGTGCTGGCGGTCGAGAGCGCGAGCGATGTCTGGGAGATCGTCCAGTTCGGGAACGCGGAGCTGGTCTCGACCGGGCGTTACCGC
>JALTNO010000421.1:2147-2451 GCA_027000645.1 Paracoccaceae bacterium
CACGGAAGATACCATGGGCAATCCCGCTCCGACCGGAGCCCGTGTGGTGGTGCTCGACACTGCCATCCAGCCGCTTTCCATCGCCGAGGCCGATCTCGGCATCCCCTGGAACTGGCGCATCGGGCCCGGCAATGCCGTTCCCTCCGATCCGATCATGCAGACGCTGACCTTCACGCCCTCGGGGCGCGGCCTCATGCCCTTTGCCCCGGCGCAGGCCCGCATGCGACGCGCGGCGAATGGCGATCTCGCGATCCGCTGGATTCGTCGCGACCGGGCACTCTCGGCCGACAGCTGGGTACTGGCG
>JALTNO010000422.1 GCA_027000645.1 Paracoccaceae bacterium
GCTTCTGCCGCGCCCTTTGGCGATTTTCCGCGCGGATGCGCTCGTTCAGAGCCGCGAAATCGGCACGCCCCATATAGACCTCGCCACGCACCTCCAGAACCTCGGGCGCCCCGTCCAGGATCCGGGGGATGTCGCCGATGGTGCGGGCATTGGCGGTGACATCCTCGCCTACCTCGCCATCGCCGCGCGTGGCCGCGCTGACCAGCCGCCCGCCCTCGTAGCGCAGCGACAGCGACAGCCCGTCGATCTTGGGTTCGGCGGTGTATTCCAGGGGCGAATCCGCCGACAGCCCCAGATACTTGCGGATGCCGGCATCGAATTCCGCCACGTCCTCGTCGGAAAAGGCATTGGCCAGCGACATCATGCGCACCGCGTGCCGCAGCTTGGCAAAGCCTTCGGCCGGGCGGGCGCCGACCTGCTCGGTCGGGCTGTCGGGGCGCTTCAGGTCGGGAAACCGGGCCTCGATCGCCGCATTGCGCCGCTTGAGCGCATCATATTCCGCATCCGACATGAACGGCGCATCGGCCTGATAATAGGCCGCGTTGGCACGCGACAGCAGCGCCGCCAGCCGCGCCAGTTCGGCCCTGGCCTCGGCCCGCGTCATCGATTCGACTTCGATCCTGTCCGTCAACGTCCCGCCCTGCAGATGATCCCCGCACGTGATAGGACGTGTCCCGGAACAGGTCCAGCCGTCAACCCCGATCGCCGGGCGTCAGGCCCCCATGGCCAGTTTGCGCGGAGCGGTTTCCTCGGGCTGCGGATCACGCAGGACATAGCCGCGGCCCCAGACGGTTTCGATATGGTTCTCGCCACCCGTCGCCTTGCTCAGCTTCTTGCGCAGCTTGCAGATGAATACGTCGATGATCTTCAGTTCCGGTTCGTCCATGCCGCCGTAGAGATGGTTGAGGAACATCTCCTTGGTCAGCGTCGTGCCCTTGCGCAGGCTCAGCAGTTCCAGCATCTGGTATTCCTTGCCGGTCAGGTGCACCGGCTGGCCGTCCACCTCCACCGTCTTGGTGTCAAGGTTGACCGCGATCCGCCCGGTGCGGATCACCGACTGGGAATGGCCCTTCGAGCGGCGGATGATGGCATGGATACGCGCCACCAGTTCCTCGCGGTGGAACGGCTTGGTCAGATAATCGTCGGCACCGAATCCGAACCCCTTGATCTTGCTTTCCGTATCGTCGGCGCCCGAGAGAATCAGGATCGGCGTGTCCACCCGGGCAAGACGCAGCTGCCGCAGAACCTCGTGCCCGCTCATGTCCGGCAGGTTCAGGTCCAGCAGGATCAGGTCGTAATCATAGAGCTTGGCGAGATCGATACCCTCCTCGCCCAGATCGGTGGCATAGACGTTGAGATTTGCATGGGTCAGCATCATCTCGACGCTTTTCGACGTTGTGGGATCATCCTCGACCAGCAGGACGCGCATGGGCCTTCTACTCCGCATCTGACAGTTTCCGAACGGGACAAACCGTGACCCCAAAAGGTTAACCGCACGTTACTGGAGAAGTATTTTTAGAACACAACTCAAGATTGTCTATACCTTTTCAACGCCGTTGCCTTGAGCGCATCGATACCGTGATCCCGCACCGCCCGGATCCAGCCGTCGAACTCCTCGTCGCTCAGCCCGTAACGTCTGACGGCCTCCTCGCGCGAGATCAGCCCGCTGAGCACACCCCGGACGACCGCCGCCTTGCGCGAGACGACCCAGCGTTCCGTATCGGCGGGCGGCAGGTCCGCCCGCGTCATGACCGACCCGTCCGGCAGCGTGACCGCGCGCGGGCCATCCACTTTCTTCAGATACATGACCAGTCCCCTGTGGTATTGGATGGCGATGGTGCCGGGCCGGACTTAACGGCCGGTGAAGCCCGGCCTTGAGAGTCCTTCGGATTTTCCTATATTCTGCCCGGCCTTCCCTGCAGATCAGGAGACGCGCGATGGCGCCTGCCAATGAGACCGGACCGAATTCGCTTGGCCTGCCCAAGCCGCCCGCCGAAACCCGCGTGGTCGTGGCCATGTCGGGGGGGGTGGACAGTTCGGTCGTGGCCGCGCATCTGCACGAACAGGGCTATGACGTGGTGGGCGTGACGCTGCAGCTTTACGATCACGGCGCGGCTCTGGCGAAGAAGGGGGCGTGCTGCGCCGGCATCGACATCCACGATGCGCGTCGGGTCGCCGAAGAGCGGGGCTTTCCCCACTATGTCCTCGACTACGAAAACATCTTCCGCGACGCGGTGATCGAGGAATTCGCCGACAGCTATCTAGCCGGAGCCACCCCGGTGCCCTGCATCCGCTGCAACGAACGGGTCAAGTTCCGCGACCTGCTGGAAACCGCCCGTGACCTCGAAGCCGACTGCATGGCCACCGGCCACTACATCCGCCGGATCGAGGGCCCGAACGGCCCCGAGCTGCACATGGCCGCCGATCCGGCGCGCGACCAGTCCTATTTCCTGTTCTCGACCACGCGCGAGCAGCTTGAATTCCTGCGCTTTCCGCTGGGCCACCTGCCGTCGAAATCCGCCACCCGCGCCATGGCCGCCCGCTACGGGCTGGCGGTGGCCGACAAGCCGGACAGCCAGGACATCTGCTTTGTCCCCGACGGCAACTATGCCGGGGTGATCGAGAAGCTCCGCCCCGGCGCCGCCGAACCGGGCGAGATCGTCCACGCCGACGGGCGCGTTCTGGGCCGCCATGACGGCGTCATCCACTACACCATCGGCCAGCGCCGTGGGCTGGGCATCGGCGGGCTGGAAGAGCCGCTCTACGTGGTGCGGCTGGATGTCGAGGCGCGGCGGGTCATCGTCGGCCCGCGCGCGATGCTGGCCACCCGGATCGTCCCGGTGCGCGAGATCAACTGGCTGGGCGATGCGCCGCTGACCTCGCGCGAGGAATGGCAGCTCTCGGTCAGGCTGCGCTCGACCCGCCCGCCGCGCGAGGCCATCCTGAGGCCGCGCTCGGAGACCACCGCCGAGGTCGAACTTCTCGCCCCCGAAGAGGGCGTGTCACCCGGACAGGCCTGCGTGTTCTATGAAACCGGCGGCAGCCGCGTCTTCGGCGGCGGCTGGATCTGGCGCGGCTGAACATCCCCGTGCCGCTCAGTGGCGCGGGGGCCCGGCGGGATCTGCCCCCTCTCCCGGTCAGTTTGTACCGGCGCGCCGCTCCATCCGCTCCAGAACCGCCCGCGCCGCGCGCAGGCCCGGCGGCTCTCCGCCCGCGCCCAGCCGGCGCAGGGTCAGCTCCATCGCCTGCGCCTGCTCACCCGGAGCGGCCAGAACCTCCTCCAGCCGCACGGTGATGTGGACCGGCTCGCAATCGGGTCCGATACATTCCGGCACAGCGCGGGTTTCACTGACGAGGTTGACCAGGGTGAAGGTTTCCACATGCACCAGAAAACGGGCAAGGAAGCGGCTGAAGCGGTTGACGTCATAGGCGATCACCATGGGCGTGCCGGCGGCCGCCAACTCCAGCGACACCGTGCCCGAGGCCGCGAGCGCCAGCGAGGCCGCGCGGAAGGCGGCGCGCTTGTGCGCGGCGGCCGTGTCGGGGTCGAACTCGGCGGGGTCGAGAACCACCGGATCGCCGGGCCAGCAGGCGACCGCTTCGCGCACCAGCCCCGCCACCGCCGGCGCTGCCGGCACCACGACTTTCATCTGTGGATGGGCCGGCAGGAAGCGGGCCAGCGAATCGCCGAATACCGGCGCGAGGCGCGTCACCTCGCCGCGGCGCGAGCCGGGCAGGACCAGCAGGATCGGCGCATCTCCCAGCCCCAGCGCGGCGCGCATGGCCTGCATCTCGGCCGCGCTTGCCCGCGGCTCGGTCACCACCGGATGACCCACGAAATCGCACTCCATCCCTGCCGCCTCCATGAAGGGCGGCTCGAAGGGCAGCAGCGCCAGGACGTGATCGACATGGCGGGCCATCCTTTCCGCCCGGCCCGGCCGCCAGGCCCAGACCGAAGGCGCCACGTAGTGGACCGTGCGGATATTGCTGCGCGCCTTCACCCGCCGCGCCACCCGCAGGCAGAAATCGGGGCTGTCGATGGTGATCAGCACGTCCGGGGCAAAATCGACAACCGCGCGGGCGGTCTCGCGGACCCGGCGCAGCAGGCGCGGAACCCTAGGCAGAACCTCGGCAATGCCCATCACCGAAAGCTCCTCCATGGGAAAGCGGCTGACCAGGCCCTGGGCCTGCATCATCGCCCCGCCGATCCCGTCGAAACGGACATCCGGGCGCAACTGCCGCAGCCCGGCCATGAGCGCTCCGCCCAGCCGATCGCCCGAGGCCTCTCCGGCGATCACGAAGACGCGCATCAGCCCCCACGCTCCCTCACCCACAGGAACAGCCCTGCCGCGTCGCAATCGGCGATTACCCGGTCACGATCCAGAACCATGACCCCGCCGGCCTCGATCACCAGCCCGTCCAGCCCGGCCGCCTGCGCCCCGGCCACGGTGGCCGGGCCGATCACCGGCAGATCCGCCCGCCGGTCCTGCCCCGGCTTGGGCGCCTTGAACAGGATGCCGCCCCGCCCGTCCGGACGCGCACGCAGGCCCTGCAGCATCCAGTCGGTGCCGAACACGCCCTCGACCGCCAGCGCCTGACCGGCCAGGACCGCGCAGGACTGGCCCACATCCGCCTGCCCCATGGCGGCAACGATCGCCTCGGCCCGCGCGGCATCCTCACGCGCCCGCGCATCGGGCTGCGCCCGCGTCGGACAGCCCGGCCCCATCAGCAGCCGGGGGGCGGCTTCGTGGGCGGCCACCACCTCCAGCCCTGCATCCTCGAAGATCCCGATCACCGCCCGCAGCGCCGCATCATCGCCCGCGGCCATCGCCTTGAGGAAGACGGGAACCAGCGGCAGCGTCGCCGCGTCGATCGCGGTCGGGTCGATCTTCGGCCGCCGGATCGCGCCGGCAAAACACACCCGCGTGACACCCGCAGCCTTCAGATCGGCCAGCGTGCTGCCCAGATGTTCGAGCCGGATCCACCGATCCGCCTCCAGCCCCTCGGGCGCGAATCCCTCGACCGCGCAGATCACGGGCCGCTCGGGCAGAGCCGCCACGATGGCACCCGGCAAGCCCCCCTGACCCGCAATCAGTGCCAGCATCTCCTCACCCCCCGGGCGTGAGGAAGGACCGGTCGCTTTCGCCGGTCACGAATTCGACGATATGGCGGACATGTTCGCTCTCACTCGTCCGGCCGATGCGACGGGCCCGCTCGATGAAGGTGCCCTCGCCCCCGGCCAGCTCGTCGAAGGCGTCCCGCAGGGCGCGGATTTCCTCGCGAGACAGCCCCCGCCGCTTGAGCCCGATCAGGTTGAGCCCTTCCAGCTCGCCCCGCGGCCCCTGCACGAGCCCATAGGGAATCACGTCATTGGTCACCTTGCTCATGCCGCCGATGATCGCCCCGCGCCCGATGCGCACGAACTGGTGCACGCCGGCCAGACCGCCGATGATGACGTCATCCTCGACGACGCAATGCCCGGCGATACCCGCATTGTTGGCGATGATCGCCCGGTTGCCAAGTTGCACGTCATGGGCGATGTGGACCCCGCCCATCAGCAGGCAGTCGTCGCCCACGCGGGTCACGCCGCCGCCGCCCTCGGTGCCGGTGTGGATGGTGACATGCTCGCGGATGCGGTTGCGACGCCCGATCACCAGGCGCGAGTCCTCGCCGTGAAACTTCAGATCCTGCGGAATCTCGCCCACCACAGCGAAGGGAAAGATCACCGTGTCCTCGCCGATCTCGGTTCTGCCGGAGACGACCACATGGCTTTTCAGCTCGACCCGATCGCCAAGGCGGACCTCGCCCCCGACGACGCAGAAGGGGCCGATGCGGCAGTCCTCGCCCAGGCGGGCGCCCCTCTCGATGATGGCGGTGGGGTGTATTTCGGGCATCGGCATCAGTCTTTCGGCAAGTCCACGTAGGCCGAGAACTCGGCCTCGGCGGCAAGATCGCCCTCGACCGTGGCGCGCCCGGAAAACTTCCACACCTTGCCCCCCGGCTTGCCCCGCAGGGTGGTGATGTTCATCTCCATCACGTCGCCGGGAATCACCTTGCGGCGGAACTTGCACTTGTCGATCGACATGAAGTAGATCAGCAGGTCGCGGTCGATGATGTCCATCGCCACGCCCAGCATCACCCCCGCGGTCTGCGCCATGGCCTCGACGATGGTGACGCCGGGCATGATCGGGGTGCCGGGGAAATGCCCCTGGAAATGGGGTTCGTTCATGGTCACGTTCTTGATGCCGCGAGAGGATTTCGTGCCGTCGATATCGACCACCCGATCCACCAGCAGAAACGGATAGCGATGCGGCAGGATCCGTTGGATCAACTGGATATCGGCGCTTTGCAGCTGGTCGGTCATCTGTCTGGGCTTTCCCGTCTGGCGATTGCATTGCCGCCTGACTACCAACCCCGAAAGCCCGGGGCAAGCGGCGGCAGAGATCTCACCGGTCGGTGTCGCCGGACCGGCGCCCGTCGCCGATCGCCGCATCGATCCGGGCAATCGCGACATCGGTGATGTCGCTGTCACTGGTGCTGAGAAAGATGTTGGCGCGCTCGAAAAGCACCGAGGCGCCGGCCTCTCTCATCAGGCGTTCCAGAATCGGGCGGACCGCGTTGAAGAACTCCACGCGGGCCTGCTCGCCCTTGCGGCCGATCTCGCGCGCCTTTGCGTCCTGGGTGCGGCGGATCTCCTGCACCTTGCGATCGAAGGCGTCGGCCAGCTCGCGGAAGGCAGCCGCGTCCATGGTCGCGCGCTTCTCGGTCAGAGCCTTTTCCTCGGCGGCAAGTTCGGCCTCCTTGCGCCGGTTCTCGGCCGCCAGCGCCTTGCTTTCGGCCTCAAGCTCCGCGGCCACCCGCCGGCCGAAGGCGGACTCGGCAAACAGCCGGTCGGCCGAGATGGTCAGTATCGCCATCTGCGGCACGCCCAGCTGCTGCGCCCGAAGGCCGCCGCCATACGGGCCGGTCAGCGCCAGAATGACGGCCAGCACCCTTCCCGCCCGGCGCAGGGTCATGTTCATCGCCCGGCGCGGCATCATCGCGGCCCCCCGCCTCAGAACCTTGCCTGAAGGGTCAGGTCGAAATTGCGCTCCTTGTCGAAGGGCTCTTTCACGAGCGCCTTCGAGAAATTGAACCGCAGCGGGCCGAAACCCGTGGTCCAGAGCACCGAGAAGCCCACCACATGGCGCACCGAACCGTTGGCACCGACAACGTTGGCGCCGGCGGTGTCCACCTTGTCGAGGTTCCACAGGTTGCCCACGTCGTAGAACAGGCCGCCCTTCAATCCCAACTCCTCGGGCAGGCCCAGCGGGAATTCGGCCTCCAGCCGGGCGACCGCGTAGTAGTTGCCACCAAGGAAGTCGTCCGCCGTCCCGGTCCGGTCGCGCGGGCCGATCCCCCCCGGCTCGAAGCCGCGCAGGATGTCCGGCGTCAGCACGAAACGGTCCACCGAGCGGCTGGCCGCGGTGCTGCGCCAGTTCAGGGCACCGGCCTCGAACGAGGCGCGCAGCACGATTTCCTCGTTCCAGACCCGGGTCTGGGCAATCGCCTTGGCCGAGGTCTTCACGTATTTCGTATCGCCTCCCAACCCGGCGAGATCGGCGCCGAGCTGCAGCAGCACGCCCGCATTCGGATTGAGCCCGGAAACCCGGCTGTCATAGGTGTATTTCAGGCCCATGAGGCTGGTGTTCTTCGGCCCCTGCGCGATCTCGCGACCGATCACGAGCCCGTTCTGGGGCGGATCGCGCAGCAGCATCTTGGCCTTTTCCCACGAATATTTCATCGTCAGGGCTGATTGCTCGCCCGTCGGGAAGGTCAGCTGGGGCGTGAAGAAGCTGCGCTTGGTGTCATAGGTGGCAAAGCTCGACGTGCGCGAGCGCATCCCAAGATCGATATCGAAGCGAAGCTCGCGCCCCAGAAGGTAGGGTTCGGAAAAGCCCAGCACGTAGGATTTCGATTCCTGCGCCGTGGACAGATCGAGAGACAGGCGCTGGCCGCGCCCGAGGAAGTTGCTTTCGGACAGCCCCAGCGCCACGCCGAACCCGTCGGTGACCGAGTAGGACCCGCCAAGGCTGAGCGTGCCGGTGGGCTGTTCCTCGACATTGACGTCCACGATCACCTGATCGGGAGCCGATCCTTCGCGGGTACTCACATCCGCCGACTTGAAGAAGCCCAGCGCACGGATCCGTTCCGCGCTCTGGCGGATTTCACGCGGGTTGAAGGGATCGCCCTCGGCGGTGCGGAACTGCTGGCGGATGACCCGGTCAAGCGTGGTGGTGTTGCCCTCGATGTCGATCCGTTCGACGAAGATTCGCGGCCCCTTGACCAGCGCGAATTCCACGTCCAGCGTGAGGTCGCGGTCGTTGCGCTTGATGCGCGGCTCCACCCGCATGAAATCGACCCCGTTGCGCACCGCAAGCCGCTCCATCCGGGCGATCGTCTCTTCCACCAGCGACGGGGAATAGACGGTGCCCGGCTTGACGCGGATCGATTCCCGGTAGGGCTCGGCATCGACATTGGGCATCTCGCTGATCGTGGTGATCTTGCCGAAGCGGTATTGCTGGCCCTCGGTCACGTTGAAGACCAGGTAGAAGGCATCGCGTTCGCGGGTGAGTTCGACATTGGCGCTGTTGACGCGGAAATCCACATAGCCGCGCGAGAGGTAGAAATCGCGCAGCACCTGCTTGTCGAAGGCGATGCGATCCTCGATCAGCGTGTCCGAGCGCAGGAAGGTGCGCAGGAAATTGGCCTGCTTGGACTGGGTGACCTGGCGCAGGCGCCGGTCGGAAAAGGCGCGGTTGCCGACGAAGCTCACGCGCTCGATCTCGATCGTGTCGCCTTCGGAAATCTCGAAGATCAGGTCCACGCGGTTGTCCGAGCGGCGGATGATGCGCGGCGTGACGATCGAGGCGATCCGCCCGCTCTGCGCATAGGCTTCGGCGATCTTGGCAGCGTCGCTTTCCGCCACCGCCGCGCTGAAGACCCGGCGCGACCTGGATTCGACGATCTTGGCAAGGGCGTCGTCCTTGAGCCGCTGGTTGCCCTCGAAGCTCACCACGTTGATCGTGGGCTGTTC
The DNA here is from genome assembly GCA_027000645.1 of Paracoccaceae bacterium. Classification (GTDB taxonomy): domain Bacteria; phylum Pseudomonadota; class Alphaproteobacteria; order Rhodobacterales; family Rhodobacteraceae; genus Jhaorihella. Next base: position 9,077 of record JALTNO010000422.1, read on the forward strand.
CTTGACCCGGATGACAAGGGTCGAGCCGACGGGTTCGATTTCGACTGTTTCAAAAAAACCACTGTCAAGAAGCCGCTGGTAGGCGTCGTTCAGGGCGCCGGCGCTGATCGGCTTGCCGCGGGTGATTCCCGTGCGCGCGATGATGGTTCCGGCCTCGATGCGCTGGTTGCCCTCGACCTTCACGCTGTCGAAGGTGTATTCCTGCGCCTGCGCCATGCCGGGCGAGGTACCGAACATCCCGGCAACAAGGACGACAACCGCGATCAGACGCAGGCACAACATGCGCGGCGACACGCAACGCCGGCCGCGGGGCTCGCCCGCGATCTTCCCCAATCCCATCTTTCAAACCCGAGTTCTGGCAGACATCGGGAACGTCAGTAAAGGGATTGGGGGGGCTTGTCAAAATGTACGAAAACGCGCGCCGGCAACCGGCGCGCGTCCTGGAATCGGGGGACGTGAGAGGGAATCAGAGCCCGCTGATATAGGCCGACAGGAAGAGCGCCAGCGCGATCGTCGCAAGCGCCAGGATCCGAT
>JALTNO010000423.1 GCA_027000645.1 Paracoccaceae bacterium
CGACCACCACCTCGGACCGCTATACCACCACCACGCCGGCGGGAAATACCGAACCGGTGTTCGACGCCTGCGAACTGGCCGCCGCCGCCGGCGCCGGCTTTGTCGGGCGCGAGGTGACGCTGCAGGTGACGGGGCTGAAGGACCTGATCGCCCGCGCCATCGCGCATGAGGGCTTTTCCTTCGTCGAGGTGATCTCGGACTGCACCGAGATCTACGGGCGCAAGAACGATCTCGGCGCCAGCCCCGAGATGATGCTGAACCAGAAGGCGGTGATGCGCCCGGACACCTACCGCAGCACGGTGGACGTGCCGTTCCGCCCCAACGCGCTGAAGACCGGCGTGCTGTGCGAACGCGACCGGCCCGAATACGGCCAAGCATATCGCGCGATGGTCGCCGCCCGGCAGCACCGCGCGGGAGGAGGCGGGACATGACCACGACCGAGATCCGCTTCAGCGGCAGCGGCGGGCAGGGGCTGATCACCTCGGCCCGCATCCTCGCCGCCGCCCTGGTCGAGCAGGGCCGCAACGTGGCGCAGTCGCAAAGCTATGAACCCGTCTCGCGCGGCGGGCTCAGCCGCTCCGACCTGGTGGTCAGCGACGGCGAGGCCCCCTATCCGCTGGCAACCCGCCTCGACTACCTGCTGATCCTCGACGCGGCTGCGGCGCGCGCCTCGGATGATCTCCTTTGCGACGACACGCTGGTCCTGATCGACAGCGAACTGGTCCCCGATCCGCCCGCGGGACCATTCCGCACCATCGCCCTGCCCTTCGCCGAAACTGCCCGCAAGCTGGGCAACAGGCGGGTGACGAACATCGTCGCCCTCGGGGCGCTGGCATCGCTTGGCGGGCTGTGCGGCGAGGAGGTGCTGGAACGCGCCACGAAGGCACGGGTTCCGCCCAAGCTGGCCCGCCTGAACATGGAGGCCCTCGTCGCCGGGCGGGAGATGGCCGAGGCGCTGCGCGCCGGGGCGTGAAGCGGCGCGGCCCCGCGCCTCAGAAGGATCGCTTCAGCACCAGCGACAGGTAATCCTCTTTCCGCAACAAGGCCACCAGGTCGTTGCCGTTGGTGCTGCTCAGGAACTGGCCGGTGAATTCCAGCACCCACTCCTCCCCGAAACGCCTCTGAGCCTCGACCTTGAGAACGCGCGAATCCGAATCGCGGTCGAACAGGGCGCCTGCCTGAAAGGTGGTCGAGCCGATATCGCCCAGCGAATAACGCGCGCCGAGGAACAGGTCCTTGTCGAAATAGGTGGCCAGAGACAGGACCTTCTCGCGCCCGTCATAGTTGATCTCGGCCAGCAGCGCCAGGTCGCCGCCACCGCCGCCGATGCCGTAGAAGTTCTTCTCGAACCCGGCGGTGACCGCCTCGAACCGCGGCCCCTGCCCCGAGCGGGTGATGGCCTCGAGCTTCCACAGCCAGTCGCCCGCGGTGTATTGCGCGTCCAGCCCGAACTGGGTGATCCGGTCATAGCGCGGCACCAGCCCCGCCCCGGCGGGAACGAGGACCGGCTCGCGGCTGGTGCCGGCAAAGGCCGACAGGCCGATATCCCAGCTTCCCGCGCTGGCCGAGAACCGCAGCGCGAAATCGACATTGCCGCGCCCGTTCGGGCCGGTATAGACCGGCGGGCCGATGGGGATGGGCGAGGCCAGCCGCGCACCGACGGTCGGATATTCGCGCGGGCGGAAGCCGGGCAGGACGAAGGCATCCACGGCCCAGCTGTCGCCGAACAGGCCGAGGCGCAGCATTGGCTGGCCCAGCTTTTCGCTGCCGCCGATATCCTCAAGCACATCGTCCTGGTTGACGATATCCACCGGGTTGCGCGATTCCGCGACACCCCAGAACACCTTGTCCACCCCGACGGTGAGGCTCCACCCCTCGCCCAGGTGGCGCCAGTAGGCTTCGCGCAGGTCGGCATGGCTGCGCCCGTCGCCGTTCGGGCTCCAGCGCAGGAAGGGGGCGACGGCGATCTCGTCGGCGCCGCCGTTCCAGCCGAAGCTGCCCCGCCCCTCGAAGCTGAACGACCCGTAGAACCGCCGCGAGGTCTGGCCCGGCCACTCGGGCACCTGGGTGAAATACCGCGCCTCGGCGCCCAGCGTGCCCGAGAAGTCCCACTCCTGGGCGAGCGCCGGCGCCGAAACGGCCGGCAGCAGGCCCAGGATCGTCGCGAGCGCCCGTCGCATCACCGGATGTTCCGCAGGTTGGCCTTGCTGAAATCGGCGGCACTCAGCCCGGTGCCGAATTTCCACGGCCCGTATTTCAGGATCGTGGTCCTGCCGGTCTTGAGGTTCTTCATGGTCAGCACCTGCGCCCGCCAGAGCCGCCCGTATTTCCGGTAACCCGAGAGCGTGAGAACCTTCAGCAGCCGGCCCTTGCGGTCGTAGTAGTCCATCCGCTGCGGGCGGTACTGCGCGGTATCGAACCAGCTCACGATCGCGCTGTAGCCGGAGTTGCGGTATTTCGGCTTGCGCTCGACCTTGTAGCAGGTCTGCCCGGCGCAGGGCTCCTTGCCCAGATAGCGATAGGTGAACTTGCCGACCTCGGGGGCGGCGATGTCCTCGTAGGTGAATTCGCTACCGAAGAAGGCGCCGGTCTTGTTCGACGAGGAAATCCGCTTGACCCGCTTGAGCGATGGCAGAAACAGCCACTGGTCGTCATCGGCGCCCACCTTCGCGTGGGTCAGAAGCACCGTTCCCTTCAGGTCCGGCGGGCTGTCGAAGATCGCGATCGACTTGTCGCCGCCCGTCTCTCCGGGCACTTCCAGCATCATCATTCGCAGCTTGCGCTCGCGGGTGTTGCCCTTGCGGTCCTGCAGGATCATCGTCAGCGACACCCGCGCATCCTTCCAGCCGGAATCGCGGCGGTCCGCCTCGCGCGCGATCTCGAGCCCGCGCGCCGCGGCGTCCTGCGCGGATGCCCGCACCGGCGCCACCGCCACGAGGCCGGGAATGACGAATCCGAACAGGACGAGGAGAATGCGTTTCATCGATCCGCTCCATCACGCGCCGGGCGCCGGCTCCTCGACGCCTCGACATAGGTTTCGGGGGAAGCTTCGAACCGCTCGCGGCAACGCTGCGAGCAGAAGTGATACCGGATGCCGTCGCGGTCCACGAATATCTCTGACGTCCAGCCATCCAGCGCCATGTTGCAGACCGGATCGCGCACCCATTCATGTTCATCCTGCTTGCGGTCGCGCAAGTGGCCGTCTTCCAGCCACAGGATGCGGTCGGCCACGTCCTCCACCCGCCGGTCATGGGTCACGATCAGGACCGCGCGCCCCTCGTCCCGGGCGACATCGTGCAGCACCATCAGGACGTTCTGGCCGCTCTTGCTGTCGAGGTTGCCGGTCGGCTCGTCGGCGATGATCAGCCGGGGACGGTTTATCAGCGCCCGCGCGATCGCCACGCGCTGCTTCTCGCCGCCCGACAGCGTGCGCGGCAGGGCACTGGCGCGATGCGAAAGCCCCAGCGTTTCCAGAAGCTCGTCGGCCCGGCCACGTGCCGCGTTCATGCCGCCGGGCGCCAGATGGGCGGGGAACAGCACGTTTTCGCGTACCGTGAGCGATTCCAGCAGGTTGAAGGACTGGAAGACGAAACCGATGGAGCGGGCACGCAGCATCGACAACGCACCTTCGCGCAAGGTCGAGATGTCGGTGCCGTCGATTACCACCCTGCCGTCATCGGGGCGCAGCAATGCGCCGAGGATCGACACCAGCGTCGTCTTGCCCGACCCGGAAGGGCCGGTGATGGTGACCATTTCGCTCGGCTGCACCTCGATCGACACCCCGTCGACCGCGCGCACTGCCGCGCGGCCCTGGCCAAACACCTTGACAACGTTTTCGGCTTGAAGGATCGGTTCGGGCATTCTCGGCCTCATTGGTGAAATGCGGAAACGGGATCGACGGACAGTACCCGGCGGACCGGGACGACGGCGGCAACCAGCGACACCAGCACCGCGGTGACCCCGGTCCGCCAGAGCGAGTCGGCGGTGACGGCAAGGCTGATCTTCGGAACCAGCGCGTGGGTGGTTGGCACGGCAAGCGAGACGACCGCGACCGCCAGGGCGAATGCCAGCAGGCCGATCACCAGCGCCTGCACCATCAGCGAGGCATAGATCGCCCGGTCGCGTACCCCCAGCGCCTTCATCACCGCCAGTTCGCGTTCGCGCTCGGTGACGTGGGAATAGACGATGAACCCGGTCAGAAGCACCGCCAGCGCGCCGCCGATCAGCGTCATCATCCAGATGATGTCCAGCCCCATCTGCACCGCGATGGAATAGTCGCGGGCCGAAAATTCCTCGCGCGTGAGCGCGTTGACCTTCTCGACCTCGTCCATGATCCGCGCGGCAAGCGCCGCCGCATCGACGCCGGGTTCGGCATCCACCAGCAGGTAGCTGACCGTGCCGACCGAAGATATCGTGTCGGCCAGGTCGTCAAGCGTCACGAAGGTGATGGAATTGGCCATCGAGAACGTGTCGGCGGAAAACCCGGCAACGGCGAAATCGCGCCCGGCGATGCGCACCGGATCACCGATTGCCAGACCCGCGTCCGAGGCGAACACGTCCGGCACGATCGCCTCCCCCCGGCCGGGCAGCGGGGCGCCGGCCGCCATCGCCCACGGACCGGCACGCGAATCGCCCGGCTCCAGCCCCACGACGAAGGAGAACCAGTTGCGCCCGCCGGCCTCGATCACCGCGTTCAGGTAGAGGATCGGAGTGACCTTCTTCACCCCCTCGACACCGGCAACCGCGTCGATCTTCCAGTCGGCAAGAAAAGAGGTCGTCATGTGCATGTTGCCGACCCCGTCCTGCATCACCCACACATCGGCGTCGGTCCGGTCGATCAGCGCCACGATCTGTTCGGATTCGCCGGCAAACACGCCGTCGAAGAACAGCACCAGCGCGAAGGCCCCGGCCACCGCAGAGACGCTTGCGAACAGCTGTTGCGGAGCCGAAAACAGTTCCTTGACGGTCCAGCCGAACATCGCCTTCACCCCCTGAATGCCATGGCCGGATCCAGCCGGCGCAGCGTGCCCAGCGGCGCCAGCGCCCCCAGTACGGCGAGAAACACGGTGACGATCGCGGTACGCCACAGCCCCACCGGGTCGTTGGTCTGCACCAGATAGACCGGAGAGAGCGTCTCGATCAGCGTGGCCAGCCCGCCCGCCATCACGATCCCCAGCGGGATTGCCAGCAGCGCCATCCCCAGTGCCTCGGCGATCACCCCGGTCATCAGGTGCCGCGTGGTGAACCCCAGCGCCCGCAGCACGCCCAGCGTCTTCCTGCGGCTGCGCACCGAGGCGAAGGAGAACAGCCCGATCGCCAGCGCGCCGATGCCATAGCTCAGCCCGAGCAGCAGGTTGAGGATGGGGCCGAACATCTCGCGGCCCAGGTTTTCGTCATTGGCCGCCAGACGCGCGGGCAGCAGCGCATCGGCCGTGGGCACGCCCGCATCGATCGCGGCAGCGACCTGAGCCGGGTCGGCCCCCGGCGCCACGTCCACCAGAAGGAAGCTCAGCAGCGGAAAGGCGGCGATGTCGGCGCCCACATCGGACGCGAAGAAGAAGTCGATCAACCCGTCATAGGTGATGAAGGCAAAGGGCGTGAACAGCGCCGCCGCTCCCTCGGTTACACCTGAGACGGTGAAATCGTAGGCCGCAAGGCGCATGACGTCGCCCGGCCCCAATCCGTAGCGTTCGGCAAGCGACCGGTCGATGGCGATTTCTCCCTCGCCCTCGGGCGCCCGCCCGGCGATGATCGAGGACGGCCCGCCCGCATCGTCATAAACCATCACGATGATGGGCGAGAGCCGCCCCTGCGCCTCGTAGATCAGTGACAGCGCCGTCAGCGGATGCGCTGCCGCCACGCCCGGGATCGCCTCCACCTCGGCGCGGGTGCGCTGCGGCAGGACCGAGCGCGCGGCGATGAAGCTGCTGATGCCCGACTGCCCGACGATCAGGTCGCCGCCGCGATGGATCACCGCCTGCCGAAGCTGCGTGTAGGTGCCCGACAGGAAGCCTTCGAGCATCAGGATTTCCGCGAGGATCGCCGCGACCGCAAGGATCGTCAGAAAGGTCCGCCCCGGGCGGAAAAGCCCGTTCTTCAACGCCAGTCTCAGCATGGCGCACCTGCCCGGCGGTCCCCGGCACGACGGCTGGCCGACATTGCGGTTGGATACGGTGCCATGACTGCTTTCGACTCGAATGATCTGTTGTCAGATCATCGGTCTAGCGGTTCCAGCCAATGGAAGGTCAAGCAGTATTGTTGGCCCGATTCACCCCTGCCCCGTCGGCGCCGCCCTCACCGGCAGGCGGCAGCCTGTTCGGGGTTGCGGATGACGCAGGCGCCGGGCAGGGCATCGGCATCGGGCGACACCGCCACCACGACGAAATCCCGGGATGCGGGCCAGGCACGGTGCAAACGATCCTCCAGGGATTGAACGGTGACGGCCTCGACCTTCCGAACGGTCGCCAGAGCGGCTTCCGGCCCATCACCATCGAGCAACGAATACAGGGCGGACATGGACAGAACCGCCGGGACCGTCTCGTTTGCCTTGGCATTGATCGCGAACGGAGATCTCAGTGCTTCGATATCCTCGGCCGGACCCTCCTGGCGCAACTTGTCATAGGCCGCGCGAATTTCCTGTTCGGTTCGGGCGAGTTTCGCTGTCTCGACCGCACCATTGAACAGGAGAAGCCGCAGATCGGCCGCGAAGGAATCAAGCGCGGCGCCGAAAGCATAGCTCGACCTCAGCCCCGTGCGCACAGTCTCGAACAGGATGCCCCGGTCCCCCGCACCGAGCGCCCGGAGGAGGAAGAGATCCTCGTAAACATGGCCCTGACGCGTGGGCGGCAGTGGTGCGACGAAGGTCAGCTGGCTGTCACGGGCATCGGGATCGTGCAACAGGATCCGCCGCGGCGTGAAATCCGCCGCGAATGAGGCCTTTTCCGGCGCCCGCCCCTCGGGAAGCCCGTCGAACAGGGCATCCACCGCCTGCCCCGCCTCTTCGCGCGTCACGTCACCCGCGATCACGATGGAGGCAGTGTTGCGCAGCACCGTCCGCCGATGCCATAATGCAATGTTCCTGGGCGAAACGTCCGCGATGTCGCCGATCAGATCGGAACTCAGAAACCGCCGCAAGGGCGTGTCGCCAAGAATAGCCCACCGAAGCGCTTCATAGCCCCTGCCGACAGGCCGCGATCCGTTTTCCCTCGCCCGCTGCGCGAAGCCTTCGCGGATACGATCCAGCCAGGCGGGATCAAGCGACGGAGCGCGAAGGTGGGCATTTGCAATTCTGACCGCCTCGTTCAGATTCTTCCGCGGCACTGCCAGAACACCGAACAGATGGTCGGCCGACGGCACCAGTTGTGCACGGGCCTTCAGATCGGCAAATGCCTCGATGACCTCGCCGGCGGGATAGCCTTCGGCGCCTCCGGACAATACCAGATCGGCACCGATATAGGGCACAGCCTGGTTGGCGTCCGCCCTTTGCGTCCAGTCGGTGGGCCAGGCCGTTCGCACGATAACCTCTTTCGCACCGGGCACGAACAGGCGCGCATAGGCTAGTCCGGTCGGGCTGACCTCCATGCTGGCTGATGCCGCCGGGGTGGCGCTGGCGGGAAATGGCAGAAGAACGAGGAAAACGAGCAATATCCTGATCATTCGAATCTCTCCGTCGGTCCAAGGAAGGCAACGGCGGTGCGGCCTTCGCCCGCCAGAAGCCGAAGAAGCATGTTTGCAGTTTCAATCGACAGAGCCGACCCGATTTGCCGAAGCTCGTCCTTTGAAAGCGGCGCGCGCAAGGCCGACACGCGTGCGAGCACGTAGCGCGCCATCCATCGTCCGGTTTCATCCGCATCGGTCCAGTCGGGCCAGAACCCGCGGAAACGCCGGAGAACGCGGGAATAGGTGGTTTCGGGAATTCCAGTGACCGAAACTTCGGCCAGGGCGCTCTCGAAGGCTGTCTCCAGCGCGGTGAGCGTGACACCACGATCCGGCTCAGCGATGAATTCGATCTCGATATCGTCCTCGTCCAGGGGCCTGATGCGCAGATCGAAACTCCGGGCAATCCGGGCGTCGAAGCGCAACGGCCCCGCCAGTCCGCCGGGAAGGTTGGTATAGAGGATATCGCGAAGCAGCGCCGTCTGCGCCTCCAGCAGGTCGAACTGTACCGGTGCGTCCAAGGCAACGACCCGCCGCCAGATCAGGCGCGGAGCGGCGTTGCGATCGGGGCGGGGAAAGGTTCTGCGATCCGGCCCGGCCAGTTCGAATGGCGGCGGCGCCATCGCGGCGAAACCATCTTCTGACGGGCCGGGCCAGCCGATCTCGCGCAACGCGCGGCGCACGTGCTGCCCGGTCACGTCGCCGATGACGACCAGTCGGGCATTTCCGGGGCGGTGCGTTACCGCATGCAGGGCGCGGGCCCGGTCAGGGTTCAGCGCCTCGATCTCGTCGGGTGTTCCCATGACCGAATGCGCCGCAGCATTCCCTTCGTAAAGAAAGGCATCCATGGCCCGCATCACCATTGCCCGGGGGTTGCGCGCGAAGCGGTGTTCATATTCCCGCAGGATGACGGCACGTTCCTGCCGGGCACGATCCGGCGGCAGGTCGATCGGATCGAAAACGCGCGACAGCCGATACAGCAGTTCCGGCAAGTCCTTCGCCTCTCCCGACAGCCAGTATTCCACTGCGACATGGCTCGTCCACGCGTTGGCGCCGCGCGCGACGGGAGACGGGTTTCTCTCTGTGGTACTCAGCCAGACCAGATGTTCGGTGTAGTGCATGAGCCCGGCCGGATCACTCTCCCGCCCAGGCTTGCGCGGAATCACGAGAGCCACTTCGACGGCTGGTCCCTTCCGGCGCGAGACGAACACGTTTCGCGCAAGCGTGTCGCCGGACCGGACGACGGGATCAACAATGAACTGGGCCATCATGGGCGTGACAGCAAAGGCCGCGGCAACAAGCATTGCTGGAATGACGAAACGTCCAGGGATCATCTGCCCGAACACCTGAAAGAAGAAAGCGCTCCGATACGACGGGCGAGCGGTTCGTCAAGGGCGATGAGGCAGTTCCGATCGTGCATCGAGACAATGATGAAATTTCAAATGGTTCGCTTTCGGGTTCCGGGAATTCGCTTGGTCACCACGGATTTTTTCAAGGCAGATCAATACATGCGCGTGCGCCCCTGATTCCACAACCGGAAGGTGCAATCAAGTACAAAACGGTCTCCGCTCCAAACGCCGCATCCCTGCACGCACGCAGATCTGTTTCTTTCCGATCTGTGTCGTCACGACGTGAGCCGGAAATAGAGCATCGGCAGTTTTTCCGGCAGCGTTCCGACATCCGCAATCCTGATGGTGTTTCGGCGGCCGAAGATGCGATCAAGATGGTCTTCGCCGCTTCCGGCCAGGGCAACGCAAAACACGTCTATGCCCTTCCGACCCAGTTCCTGCACGGATTTTCTTGCATCCTCGACCAGATACAGCGGGTCATCCACGTCGATGTCCGAAGGCTCCCCATCCGTGACGACAAGGATCAGACGGCGATAGGTTTCCTGTCGGGCGATCTGCGTCCCTGCATGTCGCAGCGCCGCGCCCAGGCGCGTGGAATAGCCG
>JALTNO010000424.1 GCA_027000645.1 Paracoccaceae bacterium
CTCGAAGCGGAGGGCTGGCTGGAAAGGGATTTCGTTCAGCGCATTTCCGGATATCGATTCACCCTGCCGCGCCTCGAGGAGCGCTCCGATTTCGCCAAGATCTGCCAATCGATCCTGACCGGCATATCGTCGCGGCACGTTCTTTCGAGACTGGCGATCGAGCAGCTCGGGCAACGGTCCTGGCCGGGCAACATCCGTGACCTGAAACGTGCGCTGCAACTCGTGGTCGCCAATGCAAAGCACCCGGTTCTGCGCAAGGAGGATCTGCAATGCCTTCAGGCCCTGCCGGGAGACGAGGTTTCAGCCTGCCCGCGGTGCAGGGGCAAGGCACTGCACGAACAGCGATGCCGCAAGATTCGCAAGCTGCTGCATGAATGCGGCGGCAATGTCAGCCTTGTCGCCCGTCAACTCGGGATTTCGCGAACCACGGTCTATGCCCATCTGAACGGATAAGGCCGGTTTCACGCGACATGCCCGGGCGTGACCCCCGGCATGCGGACAGCGACCGGGAAAGCGTGGACAAGGCAGACCGTAGGGCGAACGCTGGAAGACAAGGTCCAAATCAGCACCGAGTAACGCGGCAACAAGCAATCCGGCATGCCAATCCTCAGCGAGAGGATCATGGATCGGACAGCGTGATCCCGAACATCTCGTGCAGGTGCTCGGGCACCGCGCGGGGCAGCTTCCAGAATACCGTAATCGGCTTCTCTCCCTCCCAGTCCATGAACGTTGGTCGTCCGAGATAGATGAAGGGCGCGGCTTTGGAGCCGCGCATCTTCTCGCTGCGAACAAACAGGTGCACGCGCCAATCGGGAAGGGAACCCGAAAGAATCTTGCCGTGACGACTGTCCTTTCCCGTCTGATTCTGACTCTGCCATTGCATCCTGTCTGGCGAGAGGAACCGATCCTGATAGTGGTTCCCTGCCGCCATGCTGCCCTTGTTCAGCGTTGTCAGCAGGATCAGGTTCTTGCCGGCGCTGACGATCCCCTGATTCCAGCTTCCCGGGTTGAATGTCTCGCCGAAAAGGGCCGGGATATCGCTGCGCGGGTATTCCTGCCACAGAACGGGGCCGGCATTGTAGGCTTTGGGCGGATCGTCAACTTCGTGACGGGATTGAACAGGCATTCTCTTGTCGCCAAGTCGCCATTCCAGAAGTTCGCGCAGCATGTCCGGCAGTTCGCCGGAGGTATCGGGGCGCACAAGTGCAAGGTCTTCTCCCTGAGACTTGAAATGGCCGGTCGCTTCCCATGCCTGCATCAGTTGCCGTCTCAGCCGCGGTGTCGGGACCGGATGACCATATCTGGCAGCAACCTGCGCGAGGGTGCGATCCGGCGAACGTCCGAGGTTCCAACCCAGGATTACCCCTAGAAGGTAACGAAGGGCCTCGTCCGACAAGCTGTCGCCCCGTTCAAGAAGTTCGAGCAGGGCACCATGCGTTGCTCGTGCGGTATCCGACACCGGATCGCCCATCGAGGCGACAAGATCGAACCAGCCACCGTGACTGGTGCCGGCGGGGTCGAAACCTGCATGGGCGAATTCGCCGGCTTGCGGGCGCCTTGCGTTTCTCAGCCTGAAATCGCGATACCAGGCTTCGGCCTCGGGTTCGCCCCTGCGGCGCTTCAGCATGGCCTTCAGCATGTCCAGGGCCTGCAATTCATAAGTCACGCTGCATCCCGGCGGAAGCTCGTGTTCGCCACGCTGCAGGGCGTTAAGGCGTGCGATCAGCGCTCGGTCTCCGGCACCGGCCTGCAACAGGGCACGCGCCTTGGTCAGGAATACCCGGTGGTTGCCGATATAATCGATGACCTGCAGAACCTTGTCGCCGGATTTTCGCAGTCCTCGACCCAACTGCTGCAGGAACAAGATGGTGCTTTCGGTCGGGCGCAGCATCATCACGGTGCCGACATTCGGCAGATCGACGCCTTCGTTGAACATGTCGATGGCAAACAGGATGTCGATCTCGCCCCGGTCAAGCTTTTCCAGAGAGGTCGTGCGCGGTGCCGAGCTCGGTTCGGAATGGACGGCGACGGCGCGGAAACCGGCGGCGCGGAAATGCTCAGCCATGAATTCCGCATGGCGCACCGACACGCAGAACCCGATCGCCGGCCCTGTGGCGCGTTTGCGGAACTCGTCCAACGCATTGTCGGCCCTGGTCCGGGTGGCCACAGCCGTTGTCAATACCTCCGGATCGAACCGGCTGCTGCGCCAGGGGATCTGCTGGTAATCGACATCGTCGGGAATGCCGTAATAGGCGAAGGGGGCCAGCAGCTTCCTGGTAATCCCGTCATGCAGATCGCAGCGATACACCAGATTCTCCCCGCAGAGCGAGAGCAGATCCGCGCCGTCCGTCCGATCCGGCGTCGCGGTCAGGCCCAACAGGAATTGTGGCGTGAAGTGATCCAGAAGCGCCTGATAGCTGGGCGCCGCCGCATGGTGGAACTCGTCCAGCACCACATAGTCGAACGCGTCCGGGTCGAACCGCTGCAGATGGTCAGCACGGCCAAGGGTCTGAACCGAGGCAAAAAGGATGTCGCCCTCGCCCTTCTCGACGCCGTCGTAACGGCCCATGCGCGCCTCAGGTCTGATCCTGCGGAACGTCGCCATCGCCTGGCTCAGTATTTCCGCGCGATGAGCGACAAACAGCACGCGGTCGAACTTCAGGCTGTCGAAGGCCGCCAGCCACGTCTTTCCCAGCCCAGTCGCCATCACCACCAGCCCGGCCCTGTGACCAGCAGCGCGCGTCGCCGCCAGCGCCTCAAGAGCCTCCCGCTGAACGCCGTGGGGGGTCGGCACCGGTTCCGGCGGGTCGGCGCGCAGTGTCTTGTTGGCGAATTCGGGCAGCGGCGTCTTTTTCCGCCGCGCGGCATAGGTGTCGATCCAGGCCGGGGTGAGCGGCCTGACAGCAGGATGCGCAAGGAGTGCCTCGAAGGATGCGCGGACGTCCTCTGTCTCGCTTGGCGCTGCGGTATGCAGGTTCCATTCTATCCCCTGCGTCAGCGCGGTTCGGGTCAGGTTCGAACTGCCAACGATGGCGGAGCCGGCGCCATCGCCAGCCCTGAACACCCAAGCCTTGGGATGAAAGCTGCCCTGCCCGGTTTCGAAAATGCGGACCAGCGCATCGCCGCTCAGATCGGTCAACATGCGCAGCGCCGCCGGTTCGGTCACATCGAGATAGTCCCCGACTACCAGTCGAAGACGCCCGCCACGATCGAGCAGATCGCGAAACCTCGGTATCAGCATCGCCACGCCGCTTTCCAGCGCGAAGGCCACGGCCAGATCCACCTGCACGGCATTGTCGATATGGTGGACCAGATGGTCGAATAGCGGATCGTCGCCACCGGCGATCAGCGCGCCGGATTTCTTGTCGGCCGTTCGAACGCGCAGGGATATCCGAACGACGAAATGCCCAGCGATCAGGTCGCTCTCGAAAGCATGGGCGTCGTCGGACAATGCATCGCCAAGCATGCCCAGAAAGGCCATCTGCTCCGCCCCGTTCAACGCCTGCCATTCGGAAACATGGCGGCGCGGGACAATCAGGGCGTCGCCGCCGATGGGCAGGCGAGATACCGTCTGATCGGGCCGACTGGCGCAGATCGGACAATCTTTGAAGTTGCTATTGGACAATGGGCAATCTGACGCTTGTTCGCGCCAGGATAGCCGGCCGGGTTTCGTTGTCCAGGCCATTGCGACAGAGACTGGATCGTCTGTCTTTCAGCTCCCTCGACACAAAGTGCGATGATCGCCACCAGCGAACGCCCCAGCGGGGCTGATGACGCATCTTGGCGCCAACAAGCGTCGCATCGCGCTGCCGCTGTACTCAACGAGGGCTTTCTTGAAGATTCTCGGCGTCGCCAATGCCCCAAGCGCTGCAAAACATGGTGGCGAGGAACGAACCGAAGGGCGTGACGCATGAAAGACCTGGCGATCAGCGAGAGCTCAAAAAACTTGATACACGAAACGGCCATTTGCTGACGTTGTGTCGATTTATTCTGTAAGCGAACAGAAGCTGATCTTGCGCTCTTTATGCGTCTCGACAGTTTCAATGAACTGGCGTGATGTTGTGGCCGAAAGATACTTCGAGCTGGCGCGCAAGGCGCTCGTTGCGTGCGAAGTTATGCCCGAAGTCAATCAAGCTGCCGTCTGCGCGGACCAATGGCCTCACAATGTGAAAGTCGGGCGCTTCAGATCCGTTTGCCCGCCGCCTTGGGTGCTTGACTACGTATGGCGGCGAACTGCCTGAGTGTTTCGGTGAAATGATCCCGCTTCGCGCCGCCTTGGGCAAAACCGTTTCTGGATCTTCGATCCGCGCAACGAGGCAGGCTGCATTTGATGCACCTCGTGGCACGACCGGGCCGAACTCGGTCACAGCAAAGCCGGCAGGAAGAGCAGCGCGGCACCCGACAGGCCGAGGACGAGCCGCAGCGCGACCGCGGCGCGCGCGATCAGCGCAAACGAGATCGCGGCAAGCCCCGCCCCCGTCAGCGCGAAGGCAAGCGCCGCGGCGAGCGGCGTCTCGCCGGGCGCGATCAGTGCCGGCTGCGCGATCATCGCCAGCGGGATCAGATAGAGCCCCACCCCCAGCGCCATCGCCGTCGCCGCCACGCGCAGCCAGTTCTCGCCCACCATGCCCGAGGCGATGAACACCGCCCCGCAGACCGGCGGGGTAATGGTTGACAGAAGCGCGAACCAGAACACGAAGAGATGCGCCTGCAGCGGCGCCAGCCCCAGTTCGATCAGCGCCGGCCCCGCGACCGAGACGCTGATCACATAGGCCGCCGTGGTCGGCACCTCCATGCCCAGCACGAGGCAGGCAAGCGCGGTCAGCAGCAGCGAGGCCCAGAGCATCCCGCCCGAGCCCTCGAGGATGACGGAGGTGATCTTGACCCCGAGTCCCGTCGCACCCAATACGCCGATGACGATCGAAGCGCAGAGAATGATCGCCGCGATCATCGCCACCTGCCGCGCCGCCGTCAGCAGCGCCTCCGCGATGCGGGCGCCGGTTCGCCGCAGGTCGATTCGCAGATCGGCACCGGTCAAAAGCAGCACCGCAGCCGCAAGGATCGCGAGGCTTGCGGCATATTGCGGCGTATAGCCGAAGGTGAACATGCCCAGCAGCAGCACGACGAAGGGAACGACAAAGAAGAGCGAAGTCACCACCACGTCACGCGCCTCGGGCCGGTCCTCCGGGGCAAGGCCGCGCAGGTCGTGGCGCGTGGCATAGGCGTCGATCCCCACCCACACGGCCCAGAAATAAAGCAGCGCGGGCAGAGAGGCGGCAATGACGATCTGCGTGTAGGGCACGCCGGTCAGCTCCACCATCACGAAGGCGCCCGCCCCCATCAGCGGCGGCATGATCTGGCCGCCCGAACTGGCCACCGCCTCGACCGCCGCGGCCAGCTGCTTCGGATAGCCGAGCCGGACCATGGTTGGCAGCGTCACCGCGCCGGTGGAGGCCACATTGGCGCTGGCCGAGCCCGAGATCGAACCGAAGAGCGCCGAGGAAAGCACCGATACCTTCGCCGCCCCGCCCCGCAGCCGTCCCGCCGCCGCCGCGGCCAGGTTCATGAACCCCTGCCCGGCCTCCCCGGCGTTCAGCACCGCGCCGAAGATGACGAAGATGGCGACCACGCTTACCGAGACAGCCGTGAGCGAGCCCCAGAGTCCGCCTTCGGCGATGACCATGGTCCCGAGAAACGAGCGTAGCGGAATACCAGCGTGACCAAACTCGCCGGGGACGAGATGGCCGAAGAAGGCATAGAGCAGCGCGGCCAGCGCAACCAGCGGCAGCGGCCAGCCGATCGCCCGCCGCGCGGCCTCGAGGACCACGGCCAGCAGCACGAAGGCGAGCCAGATCTGGAAGCTCCCCTCCAGATACCCGTATTGATCGGCCAGCGCATCGGCGTTCCAAGCGATCCAGATGCTGCCCGCCACCCCGGCCGCCGCCAGCAGGGCGCCCGTCGCCAGCCGCCAGCCGGTCGCGCCATAAACCAGCGCCCAGGGAAGGATGAAGGCCATGTGCAGCGGACGGCTGACGAGGTTGGGCACGAGGCCGGAGAAGATCAGCCCCAGATGAAAGGCGACCAGGGCCGCAGCCAGCGCCAGCCATGCGGCCCGGGTGAGGCGGGCCTCTCCGGCCGCGTCGGCCTCATCCGCGATCGAGTGCATCCGCTCCCCTTTCGTGCGAAAGGTCGGGCCACGACAAACCCGGCCCGACCGGCACCCAAGCGCGTGTGGCTCACATCTGGCCTTCGCTCAGCGCGATCCCGGCTTCCTTGTAGTAACGGATCGCGCCCGGATGGATCTTGCCGGTGATGGTCGGCATCAGACCCGCGTCGACGCCGTTCCACCATGGCGCCGTCGCGGCCATCTTCGCCTTGTTTTCCCAGAAGGTTTTCGTCAGTTGATAGGCCGTCTCGTCATCCATCTTCGTGGTCGTGTAGGCCGCCACCGGCAGCGATGTGGTGACGATGTCCGCCTCCTGCCCGGCATAGGTGCCCGCCGGGATCACGATGCGGGTGCGCTTGGTCTTTGCCACCTGATCGTCGCTCAGCGACAGCACCTTGACGCCCACCGAGGCCGCGGCCTCGATCACGTTGGGCGCAGGCCAGCTGCCGGCAGTGACGAAGCCGTCGATCTGCCCGTTCTTCAATGCCGCCACAGCGTTGGAAAGCTCCGCATCGGCAATCTTTACCTTGCCCTCCAGCCCGAAGAGCTTGAGGTATTTCGCGCCCTCGCGCGCCCCGAAGCTGCCCTTGCCCAGCAGGATCGTCTTGCCTTCGAGATCGGCGAAGCTGTCAATGCCCGAATCCTTCGCGACGACGAAATGCATCGTCAGCGACGGGATCGGAAACAGTGCCCGGATTTCGTCGAAAGCCGGGTCCTTCTTGCCCTCGAACATCGCCTTTCCCGCCTGGGCCAGCCGGACCAGCACCGGCGGAGAGGTAAAGACGTAATCGGCGCCACGTGCGCGCACCTCCATCACGTTCTGGACCGACCCCTGGCCTTCTTCGATGGTAACGATGATTTCACCGCCCGAAGCGGCCTTCATCGCCTCGGCGATCTGCACGCCCATCTGGTAATAGGACGTGCCGGCCTTGGCGGACTTGTAGGTAACGCGGGTTTCGGCCGCGGCTGCTGTCGCGGCAACCGCACCGGCCACGATCGCGCCGGCGACCCATTTCATCTTGTGGAACATGATCCCTCCTCCGTTGCTGCCCGGAAGGGAATATCAAATTGAGGCCGCGGTCAATCAGCGAACTGTAACAAGCGCAGACGGATCAGTCGGCCCGCGCTCGTGCTGCCCGCACCAGATCGCCTCTCGGAAATCACGACACACGCTGCGGTTTCAATCTGCCTTGGCCTTGACGGAAATTCGCCGGTGAGGCCCCTGATCAACCTGGCGCGCCTTGGAGGCGCGTTGAATCAGACGGGTTTGCTTCACCATTGGCTCGGGCGTCGCACAGGATCACCACCGCCGTCGATCTGATCCTCAGCATCGAGGCGGCACAGCGTCAGGGCGGCTCAAGGACGTGTTCCGGACTACCCTGCCGCTCGACGTGATCGGCTACCCGAGGGCAAGCGCGGGAAACTCCGGGCGGACGGGTCTTGATACCGGAACGAACCTGTCGCCAGAATTGTCCAGTTGCAGCCCGTCATGGCGGCGCCATCGCAGCAGGGTCTGGCGCGGGGTTTCGCCGAACACCTCCCTGTATTGCTGCGAGAAGCGGCCGAAATGGGTGAAACCCGCCTCGACAGCGGCGCGCGTCACCGCTCCGCGGCCCATGCCCATTCCTTCGAAACGCGCCAGAGCCGCGCGGAACGCAGCCATGCGCAGGCGCAGGGCGTATTCATGCGGCCCCATGCCGAAGGCGCTGCGGAAGAGACGATAGAGCGTGCGCTCGGACACGCCGGCGGCCGCGGCCAGTTCGGTCACGCCGGGCAGGTCGCCGGTGACATTCAGGCGCAAGGCCTCCAGTGCCCGGCGCACCGCCATGGATCGCCGGTCGGCCAGGGGCAGCGGTTCGGCCTCCGGACGGATCATCCGGGCCAGGTCGCCGGCCAGCCGCTCTTCGACCACGCGCAGCAGGGCCGGGTCGGGGAAAGGCGAGTGCGCAAGCCAGCCCATAATGCGCCGTGCGCGCAGCGTGACCCGTCGCATCATCTTCGGGTCCAGCCGGATGAAAAGGGGAAGACCGGCGGCAAGCCCGAGACGGTCCCGCAGGACGGGCGAAAGAAGAAACCCGACGGTTTCGACCTCGGGTGGAAGAACACCGTCGATTTCCGCGCCGGGGACATAGACCACGCCTTTTTCTCCCGGATCGAAGGGCCGGCCAAAGAGCGACGGATCTCCCCCCGCAGAGACAAAAAACGTCAGGAACAGTCCACCGGCAAACATGCATTCCCGCAGGTGCATCGCGGCCTGTGTCCAATACCAGTGAATCTGGATGTTCGGCAAAGCGGCAATCCGAACTCGCAGCCCGAGCGGACCCCGGCTGAGCTGCACCCGCTCGCCTTCCCAGCCGTCGCCCACCTCGGCGGCGTAAAGTCCCTCGATGTCATGAAAACACTGTTCAATCGGACCGGTCATCGAAAAGCAAACCAGGATATGCGCGCCGCCATGACACTATAGCAGTTGCGTGTGGCCGTAAACGTCGGGCTTCGCGGGCGGACTGTCGCAACAGGACGCGCCGTTCGGGAATTTGGCAGATTTCGGATAGTTTCCCCGCTTGCTCCAGTGAGAAGATGACGGGACTCTTCCGCCTATCAGGAGTTCTTTGACACATGCGAATTTTTCGGACGGTTCTGACCGCGATTTCAGCGGTCGTTCTGGTGCACGCCGCTGCTCCGTCGCGCGGCGAAGAAGCCAGGAAGATCGACGCCTCGGACCCGACCCGTATCTACACCTTTGTCGGTGTCGGTCCGAAATACACCCGCTATGCCAATGGCGAACACATGTGGGAAATGCGGGTTTCCGGCAATATCGGGCTGTCGAAGCAGGACATGGTCTTCTTCAACGTGGGCTACGGGCGGCATTTCGGCAACTCGGTTGCCGGGGCGAACAGCGGCGTGACCAATGGCCGGATGCGCTGGTTCCATCTGTTCGAGATGGACTACTCCGTCACCGACGGCTATCGCGGCTGGGCCACGCAGGTGGATGTGCAGGTGGGTGGCGGGCTCAAGGGCACCAACGGGCAGAGCGTGGTTTCGCTCGGCGCATTGCCCGCATGGGGGTTGAACAGGAAATGGAGCCTGTTCCTGCCGGTCAACCTGGTCAACGCCTTCGACCGCGATTTCAAGACCCATCGCGGCATGGGGTTCAACGTCTCGCCCCTGCTGGTCTACGTGCCCGGCAACTGGTGGAACGGCGCCTATGTGCAGTTCTGGCCCGGATACACGCGGTTTTTCAGCGGCGGGCGGCGTGGCAGGGGCGGCACGAACCTGGATATCACGCTCGGCGGCAAGATTTCCGAACGGGTGACCTGGACGCTTCTGACCGGCTTTGTTGCATAAATCGGGTGATGGGTAGACTTCCCCTTTCCCCGGACGGACTTATCCTACGGCCTCTGTGACAGGTATGCCAAGAGCGGTGTAGCGGTTGA
>JALTNO010000425.1 GCA_027000645.1 Paracoccaceae bacterium
GTCCCCGCCCTCGCGGAACTGCTGCATCAGCCCGCGCAGCACCTGCCGCGACTGCGCGGCCAGCATTTCCTCAAGGGCCTCGAAACGCGGCCTGTCACCCAGTTCGGCGCGCGCGGCGGCACCGGCGGCGATGATCGCGCCTTCGGGCGCAAGCACGAGAATGAACCCCGGCGAGCGTTCGACACGCTCGCACAGGCCGATTTCGGGCACTCCCCGCCCCAGCCGGTCGAGCAGTTCCTGCGCCCGCGCGAAATGCGCCGCAAGCTCGGGATCCAGCGTCACCTCGTCCCCGTCGCCGTCCCTGCCCCCGGGCCGATGGTGGTGCCGGGCCGGATCGGCCAGGGCCTCGGCAATGTGCTCGCGCCAGGTGTCGAGAAAGGCGCCGAAACAGGCCGGGCGAATCACGGCCTCGTAGATCGCGGCGATCACCTCGTCGCGGGTCACGACCTTGTGGCCGGTGACGGAATTGCCGCCTTTGCTCTCCTCGTCTATCGTCCCGCTCCCCGCTGCGTCCCGAAACCGGGGACAAACCACAGGTAAAACATGCTTGCGGCGCTGGTAAAGCCACGATTTGACCCAATTGGGTCATGCGCGCCAATCCCCCTGCGCGGTAGGATGAGGGGCCGTTCAGTGAGTGAGTGGTTGATTTGTACAGCCCCGGACCGGCATGCATTACAGGTCGGGCCGGGGCAACGGCACTGTCGCCCCGACCTGGTCGGGGCGGCTTTCCCGCGTCGCAAAGCCCCTTCCCGAACCCGCAGCCGGCCCCTCACCCGCCGCCGAACCGATCCGGCTCCAGACAGAATTCCGAGGACCGCTCCAGTTCCAGCGTGCTGAGACGAATGCCGAATTCCCTCTCGAGCAGCGCCTTGATCCGCGCCTTGACCCGTTCGGCCTGTTCCCAGGATCGGGCGGCAATCACCACATGCGCATCCAGCGCCGGTTCGTGCTCGCGCATCTCCCACAGGCGCAGATTGTGAACGCTCGCCACGTCGGGATCGGCCTCGATCGCCCTTACGACGGCCTCGGACCTGATCTGCACCGGGCTGCCCATCATCAGCAGCCGCACCACGCCCCCCACCTCGGCGCGCACATGCCACAGGATGTAGCCCGCCACCATCAGCGTCACCGCCGGATCGACCCAGACCCAGTCGAACAGGATCACCAGCGTGCCGGCCACGATCACCGCGACCGATCCCAGCGCATCGGCGACATTGTGCAGAAAGGCCGCGCGGATGTTCATGCTGCCCTTCGACATCTGCCACGTCAGCATGGCCGTGGCCACGTCCACCACCAGCGCGATCCCGGCGATCCAGACCACCATCCAGCCGTCGATCGGCTCGGGCTGAAAGAACCGCACGATCCCCTCGTAGATCAGGTACAGCGCAATCACCACCAGCGTCGTGTAGTTGACCAGCGCCGCCACCGCCTCGGCCCGGCCATAGCCGAAATTCATCACCGCGTCGGCGGGCCTGCGGGCGATGCGCCGCGCAGCAAAGGCAATGATCAGCGCCACCGCATCCGAGAAATTGTGCAGCGCATCCGCGATCAGCGCCAGCGACCCCGAAAGCACGCCGCCCACGACCTGCGCCACGGTCAGCCCGACATTGACCCCCACCGCCCAGCTCAGCCGCCGATCGCCCGCGTCCGGCCCGGCGATGTCAGGACCTCGATGATCATGGGGCATCGCGTTGTTCCTTGTCCCGGTCAGACCGCCAGCCTATTCTCTCCAGCGACTGGAGATTCAAGGGGGAATCCATGCTCTCCATAGGAGAAATGTCGCGGCTGAGCGGCGTCAAGGTGCCGACGATCCGATTTTACGAGGAAAAGGGCCTGCTGCCGCGCCCGTCCCGGACCAGTGGCAATCAGCGCCGCTATGACCGGGCCGCGCTGGACCGGCTGACCTTCATCCGCCACGCCCGCGACCTGGGTCTGCCGCTGAACGACATCGCCGCGCTGCTTTCGCTCGAAGGGGCAACGGGTGCGGATCTCGACCGCGCCCATGACATCGCCGAACGCCAGCGCGAACGCCTGCGCGAACGCATCCTCCGGCTGCAGAGGCTCGAGCGTGAACTCGACCGCATCGCCACCGCCTGCGACGGCCGCCACGATCACGTCTGTGCGGTCCTCGATGCGTTCGGCGATCACTCGGAATGCGCCGGCGACCACTGACGCGCAGGCGCGGCACGCCCCCTCCCTTCCTCCTGCAGGAAGTACTCCGGGGGGTTGCCGTTGTTGCGCCGTTGGTCCGGGGGACAATGGCGACGGGCTGAGCCCCCGGCCTTCAGCCCGCCACGATCGCCGCGCGGATCCTTTCGGCATGGGCGGCGATCTCGTCCATGTCGCCCGGCTGCCCCGGCGGGCGCAGCTTCACGCCCTCGAAACGCGGCAGGACGTGGAAATGCAGGTGAAAGACCTCCTGCCCTCCGGCGGCCTCGCTGAACTGCTGAACGGTCACGCCCTGGGCGCCAAGGCCCGCCATCACCGCCCGCGCCAGCTTCTGCACCGTCCGCATCACCGCCGCCAGCTGCTCGGGGCTGGCGTCGAGGATGTTCCGGCACGGGGTCTTCGGGATCACCAGGCAGTGCCCGTCGGCCCGCGGCATGATGTCCATGAAGGCCAGCGTGTCGTCGTCCTCGTACACCCGCGTGGCAGGAATTTCACCGCGCAGGATCCGGGCGAAGATGTTGTCGGGATCATAGCTCATGGCGGATGCTCCTCGGTCTGCCGTATCGCCCGACTTGTGCGCGGCCCGGCCCCCGGCGTCAAGCCCGCCGCCCTGCCGGGAACCGCGGCCCGAACCCCCGGCCGGACCGCCCGATACGCCCTTTTCTTGATCGGAATCAAGAGGGGCGCGGCAATTTATCTTGATCCAGATCAAACTCGGGCATTGATGCAGCCCGCCCGTCATTCTAGAAACGGCTTGATTGGTGCGCGCGGGCCCGACCTGCGCCGCGCGGGAACAAGACAGGAGGGACCTGATGGCGGACGCAGCCATTCACGGGCATGAGCATGAGGATAGAAAGGGTTTCTTCACCCGCTGGTTCATGTCCACCAACCACAAGGACATCGGCATTCTCTACCTCGTCACCTCGGCGATTGTGGGTTTGATTTCAGTCAGTTTCACCGTCTTCATGCGGCTGGAACTGATGGATCCGGGCGTCCAGTACATGTGCCTCGAAGGCGTGCGCTTCATCGCCGACGCCTCGCGCGAATGTACGCCCAACGGGCACCTGTGGAACGTGATGATCACCTATCACGGCGTGCTGATGATGTTCTTCGTCGTGATTCCCGCGCTGTTCGGCGGATTCGGCAACTATTTCATGCCGCTGCAGATCGGCGCGCCGGACATGGCCTTCCCGCGGATGAACAACCTGTCCTTCTGGCTCTATGTTGCCGGCACCTCGCTGGGGGTTGCGTCGCTGCTGGCGCCGGGGGGCGACGGACAGTCCGGATCAGGCGTGGGCTGGGTGCTTTACCCGCCGCTCTCGACCACCGAGGCCGGGTATTCGATGGACCTTGCCATCTTTGCCGTGCACCTGTCGGGCGCCTCGTCGATCCTTGGCGCGATCAACATGATCACCACCTTCCTGAACATGCGCGCGCCGGGCATGACGCTGTTCAAGGTGCCGCTGTTCTCGTGGTCGATCTTCGTCACCGCCTGGCTGATCCTCCTGTCCCTGCCGGTGCTGGCCGGCGCCATCACCATGCTGCTGATGGACCGCAATTTCGGCTTCACCTTCTTCGACCCGGCCGGCGGCGGCGACCCGATCCTGTACCAGCACATCCTGTGGTTCTTCGGCCACCCGGAAGTGTACATCGTGATCCTGCCCGGCTTCGGCCTGATCAGCCACGTCTTCGCCACCTTCTCGCGCAAGCCGATCTTCGGCTACCTGCCGATGGTCTGGGCGCTGATCGCGATCGGGGCGCTGGGCTTCGTCGTCTGGGCGCACCACATGTACACCGTGGGGCTGAGCCTCAACCAGCAGGCCTATTTCATGATGGCCACCATGGTCATCGCGGTGCCCACGGGGGTGAAGATCTTCTCGTGGATCGCGACGATGTGGGGCGGTTCGATCGAGTTCAAGACGCCGATGCTGTTCGCGCTGGGCTTCCTGATCCTGTTCACCATCGGCGGGGTGACCGGCATCGTGCTCAGCCAGGCCAGCGTGGACCGGGTCTATCACGATACCTATTACGTGGTGGCCCATTTCCACTACACCATGTCCATGGGCGCGGCCTTCACCATCTTTGCCGGGGTGTACTTCTACTTCGGCAAGATCACCGGGCGGCAATACCCCGAATGGGCCGGCAAGCTGCACTTCTGGATGTTCTTCATCGGCGTCAACCTGACCTTCTTCCCCCAGCACTTCCTGGGCCGTCAGGGCATGCCGCGCCGCTATATCGACTACCCGGAAGCCTTCGCCTACTGGAACAAGATCTCCAGCCTGGGCGCCTTCCTCAGTTTTGCCTCGTTCATCCTGTTCTTCGGCATCATCCTCTACTCGCTGTTCCGGGGCGCCCGCGTCACCCAGAACAACTACTGGAACGAATATGCCGATACGCTGGAATGGACCCTGCCTTCGCCGCCGCCCGCGCATACGTTCGAGACGCTGCCGAAGCGGGAAGACTGGGACAAGAGCCACGCGCACTGATCCCGACCGGCATGAAGAGAACCGAAAAGGCCCCGGCCCCCGCGCCGGGGCCTTTCCTTGTCGCGCCTCTTCCGGCCCGTGCGCCCCGCCGTTGGCCTTTGCCCCGCTCTGCGCTAGTCTTTTCAAGGACCAAGACACGGCGAGGGAGCCCCATGCCCCAGCTCGACTTCTGGTACGCGATCGGTAGCACCTATGCCTATCTGACGATCATGCGCATCAACGACCTTGCCGAACAAGGCGGGGTGCGGGTGCGCTGGCGCCCCTTCGACGTGCGCGCCATCATGACCGAGCAGAACAACATCCCCTTCCGCGACAAACCGTTGAAAGCCGCCTACATGTGGCGCGACATCGAACGGCGGGCCGAGAAATACGGGCTTCGCACCCGTCTGCCCGCGCCCTATCCTATCGACAACCTGCCCCTGGCCAACCAGGTGGCGATCCTCGCCATGCGCGAGGGCTGGGGCATCCACTACACGATGGAGACCTACCGGATCTGGTTCCAGGACGGCCTGCCTCCGGGAGAAGACCCGAACCTGTCCGAGGCGATCTTCCGCTGTGACCGCGATCCGATGGCGGTGATCGAACGCGCCCGCACGCCGGAATATGCCGCCGCGCTGGCCGCCGAAACCGACGCCGCCCGCGCGGCCGGCCTCTTCGGCGCCCCGACCTTTACCGTGGACGGCGAACTGTTCTGGGGCGACGACCGGCTTGAAGATGCGCTGAACTGGGCCCGCTTCGGCCACGTGTGACATTTCGGCGCGAAGGCCGCGCGGAATGGGACTCGACAAAAGGCGCGCTGAGGATGCATCTTTGTCGGGCAAGCATGCCTTACGACTGGACGAGATCGGAACCGCAGGACGCGACGCAGAAGCTCTGCCTCTGGCCGCACCATTCGCTGACGGCGCGCGGATACGTATTCTTCATCGCCACCACCTGCCTGCTGGTTTGCCTGCCGCTGATCATCGTGGTGGGAACGGTGCTGATGTGGGCCATCCTGCCCTTCGTCCTTGCCGCCGTCGGGGGCATGTGGTTCGCGCTGGATCGCAACCGCCATGACGGGCAGATCATGGAGGTGCTCACCCTCACAAGCGACCGCGCCCGCCTGGTGCGCCGCAATCCCGACGGCGGGCTGCTCGAATGGGAGTGCAACCGCTACTGGACCACGCCCGAACTGCATCCCCGAGGCGGCCCGGTTCCCCAATACGTGACGCTGCGCGGCTGCGGCCGCAGGGTCGAGATCGGCGCCTTCCTGTCCGAGGAGGAACGCCTCGCACTCTATGAC
The DNA here is from genome assembly GCA_027000645.1 of Paracoccaceae bacterium. Lineage (GTDB taxonomy): Bacteria > Pseudomonadota > Alphaproteobacteria > Rhodobacterales > Rhodobacteraceae > Jhaorihella. The sequence continues at coordinate 5,938 of JALTNO010000425.1, forward strand.
GACCTGGTGCGCGCGCTGCGAAACGACTGAGGCCGGCCGGGATACCCGCCCCCTGCCCTACTGCGAGGTCCAGCCCCCGTCCACCGGGATTGCCGCGCCGGTGATGTTGTGGGCCACCGGGTCGCACAGCCACACCGCCAGCGCCCCGATCTCCGAGGCATCCGACATGCGCAGGCTGGGCTGTTTTTCCTTCAGCAGATCGGCAATGCCCGCATCGCGGTCGCCGCCGAACATCTTCGCCCGGGCCTCGACCTGGGGCTCGATCAGCGCGGTTTCGGTCCAGCCGGGGCAGATGCAGTTGACCGTCACGCCCCCCGACTCGCGCGAACCGGCGGCTGCATATTCCAGCGCCGCCACCCGGCTCAGCCCCACCAGACCGAACTTGGATGCCACATAGGGCGCCTTTTCCCGGGACGCCACCAGCCCGTGCACCGAAGCGATGTTGACGACCCGCCCGTATCCGCGTTCGGCCATCACCGGCAGCGCCGCCTGCATGGTCTGGAAGGCCGCCGAAAGATTTACGGCGAGAATCTCGTCCCAGGTGGCGCGCGGCATCCCGGCCAGCGGCGCGGTGTGCTGAATTCCGGCATTGTTGACCAGAATGTCGGCCCCGCCCCAGGCGGCAACCGCCTCCATCAGCTCGGCAATCCGGTCGGGATGGCGCAGGTCGCCGGGGAAATACTCGGCCTGCGGCGAGCCGGCCTTGTGCAGCCGGTCGCAGACCTCCTCGATCTGGGCATCTCCCGCCAGCCCGTGCACCGCGATGCGCGCGCCCGCCCGGGCCAGCTCCTCGGCAATCGCGAACCCGATGCCCTGCACCGATCCGGTGACGAGTGCGGTTTTCCCCGAAAGATCCGTCATGTGCCTTCCTCCAGAAGCTTGCGCAATTCGGTCTTGAGCACCTTACCGTAATTGTTCGTCGGAAGCTCGGGCAGGAAGATGTAGCGCCTGGGCCGCTTGAAACGGGCGATATTGTCGAGGCACAGGCGGTCGAGATCCGCCTCGCGCGCCTCTCCCACCACGAAGGCCACCACCTCTTCGCCCCAGTCGGGGTGGGGGCTGCCGATCACCGACACCTCGCGCAGCTGCGGATGGGTCAGAAGCACCTCCTCGACCTCGCGCGGATAGACGTTGGCGCCGCCGGTGATGATCACGTCCTTCGAGCGGTCGCGCAACGTGACGTAGCCCTGCGAATCCATGAAACCGATATCGCCGGTCATCAGCCAGCCGTCGCGCAGCGTGTTGCGCGTGGCCTCCGGGTTGTTCCAGTAGCCGGGCATCACCGCATCCCCGCGCACCATGATCTCGCCCGTCTCTCCGGGCGGCAAAGCGGCGCCGTCGGGGCCGCCGATGCGCACCTCCACCGGCGCCTGCGCCCGCCCCACGCTGGCAAGACGCGCGCGCCAGCGGGGATGGTCGCGGTCGGCCAGCTCGGCGCGCCCGAGCGCGGTAATGCCCATCGGGCATTCCCCCTGCCCGTAGATCTGCACGAAGACGGGGCCGAAATGCGCCACCGCCTGCTCGATATCGGCCAGGTACATGGGGCCGCCGCCATAGACGATCGTGCGCAGCCCCTCGCCGCGCTCTCCGGCCGCCATTGCCGCCGCGGTCAGGCGTTTGACCATGGTCGGGGCGGCGAACATGTGGACCCGGCCGTGATGGCGGGCAAGGTCGAGGATCTCGGCCGGGTCGAACCCGCCCGAGGGCGGGCAGACATGGCGCGCCCCCACCAGCACATGCAGCATGTTGTACAGCCCGGCGCCATGGCTCATGGGCGCGGCATAGAGGGCCGCGTCATCTTCATGAGCGGCATCGACATCCGCGAAATAGGCCAGAGACACCACCGCCAGCATCCGGTGGGTGATGATGACCCCCTTGGGCCGCCCCGTGGTGCCCGAGGTATAGAACAGCCAGGCCAGATCGTCCGGTGCGCGGGCCACGGGCGCGGCGACGGGATCGGCGGCAAGGGCGCGGCGCCACTCCGCCCCCGGCACTTCGACCAGCCGGCAGGCCGTGCCGGCGGCCGCAAGCCCCTCTGCCAGCCCCTCCGCCAGCCCGGGCGAGACAAAGGTCAGCTTCGCCCCGGAATCGGAAAGGATGAAGGCGACCTCGCGCGCGTGAAGCTTGGCGTTCACGGGAACGGCCGCCGCACCTGCAAACCAGATTCCGTATTGCGCGACAAGGTAGTCCGGCGCGTTCTTCATGAAGATCGCAACCCGGTCTCCGGGCCCGATCCCCCGAGCTACCAGCCAGCCCGCGACCCGCGCGGCGCGTTCGGCGAAAGCGGCGTAGTCGGCCACCATCTCGCGCCCTGCGAACAGCGCCGGGCGGTGGGGCCTGGCCAGCGCCTGCCGGTGCAGCCAGACCCCGATATTCATGTCTTCGCGGGCTCGAGGATCGAGGCGTAGTTGGCCACCCCCGACCCGCCCATGTTGAACACCAGGCCCAGCTCGGCGCCGGGGCGCTGCATGTCGCCGGCCTGCCCCAGCACCTGCCGGGCCACCAGCACATGCATGGACACGCCGGTGGCGCCCACCGGGTGCCCCTTGGCCTTGAGCCCGCCCGAAAGGTTCACCGGCAGCTTTCCACCGGGCAGGACCGTGCCGGCCTCGAGCACATCCGCCCCGCGACCATGCGCCGCCAGACCCATGGATTCGTAGATCAGGAGCTCGGCAATGGTGAAGCAGTCGTGAACCTCGGCCACGTCCAGGTCATCGACGGAAATGCCGGCCTTTTCATAGGCAAGATGGATGGCCCGGCGGGGGCCCTCGAAGGCCAGGGGATCGCGCCGAGACATCGGCAGGTAGTCGTTGACATGCGCCGCCGCGCGCATCCGCGCCGCCCTTGCCACGCCGGGCAGCACGTCTTCGGCCACCAGCACCAGCGCCGCGGCCCCGTCCGAGACCAGCGAACAGTCGGTCACCTTCAGCGGCGGCGCCACCACCGGGTTGCGGTCGGATACTGTGGCGCAGAAATCCTCGTCCAGCGGCTTGTGGAGTTGCGCCAGAGGGTTGTTCATGGCGTTGGCATGGTTCTTGGCCGCGATCTTCGCCAGCGTCCGCGTATGGTCGCCATAGCGGTCGAAATAGGCCTGGGCGAACTGGGCGAAGATGCCGGGGAAGGACGAACCGGCCTCTTCCCGCTGATAGGCGGCATGTCCCAGCGCGGCGGCCACTTCGGCGGTGGGCAGGTGGGTCATCTTCTCGACCCCGATCACCAGTGCCACCTTCGCCTCGCCGGCCAGGATCGCCTGGCGGGCGGCGTACACGGCGGCCGAGCCGCTGGCGCAGGCGTTCTCGGCCCGCGCCGCCGGGGTGAAGCGCAGCGCCGGATCGATCTCAAGCGCCAGCGACGAAGGAAAACCGTCCGCCACCATGCCGGCATTGAAGTGCCCCACCCAGATGCCGTCCACGTCCGCCGCGGCGATGCCGGCATTCTCGAGCGCCTCGCGCCCTGCGGCGACGATCAGATCCTGAAGATCCATCTCGGCCAGCTTGCCGAAGCGGGTATGTCCCCAGCCTGCGATATACACCATGCGAATTCTCCTCTGACCTCGGGCCCGGCACGGGCGGGGCGGGTTGCCCGCGCGGCGTATCCGCGGCAAATCTAGCAACCGTTCCCCTGCCCCTTCAATTCCGTATAAATACCCGGCATTGT
>JALTNO010000426.1 GCA_027000645.1 Paracoccaceae bacterium
TGGGCGCGGGTCCGCGCGCGGTGCCGGTGGTTGGTGTAGGCCATCAGGAACGACACCAGCAGGAAGGTGACCGATCCGAATTCGAGGATCAGCCGCAGGTTCCCGATCACGATCAGCCCCATGGCGGCCAGGCGGGGCGGGAAATAGCCGTCGCGGGCGATCGCCGCCAGCTGCCGCGAGGCGCCGTAGAGGGTGCCGGAGATGGCGCTCATGGTGGCCAGCAGCGCGCCCGCGATGACCAGGTATTCTCCCACCGGTCCCAGAACGTCCGCAGCCCCTGCGGCCAGGGCATATTCCTGCCTTGCCACGATGTCGGAGAAGGGAATGGCCAGGATCGCGCCGATGGCGATGACCACGTAAAGCCCCGTGGCCGCCGCCACCGCCGCATAGATCGCCCGCGGGATGTTGCGCTCGGGGCGGGCCATGTCATGGGTGGCGTTGATGACCAGCTGAAACCCTTCATAGGCGACGAAGGTGACGGCGGCGATGGTGATGATGCCGAAGACCGGAACGCCCCCGTCATGGGCGGCGACGAACTGGGGCGGGGTAAGGCGCGCATTGCCCCACAGCACCCCCGCCACCACCAGCAGGATGACGATCTTGGTATAGACCATCAGGTCCTCGAGCCGCCCCATCCCCCGTACCGACCACAGGTTGACGGCGGCGAAGGCGCCGATCACCGCCAGCGCCACGCCCTTGCGGATCAGGTCGCTGTCGGCGAAGGCGAAGCCGCTGATCGCGTAGGAGGCAAAGGTGTAGGCATAAAGCGCAATGGTCGAGATATAGCCGAAGATCACCCACCAGCCGATCAGCGCGGCGCCGAAATCATGCCCGGGAAAGGAGCGTTTGAAGAAGGCGTAGGTCGCCCCCTCGTCGCGGTAGTACACGCCCAGCTTCACATAGGAATAGGCCGCAAGCGCCGCCACCGCGCCGCCCAGCGCAATGGCCAGCGGCGTCCAGATGCCGATCGTGGCCACCGAGATGCCCAGGATGGTGAAGATGCCGCCGCCCACCATCCCGCCAAGCGCGATGGCGACAAGTTCGGGCAGCCTCAGCGGCGGTGCGTCGGGGGGCCTGTTGGCGTGCATGTGCCTGTCCGTCTGCCTGTTCGTCCGGGGCGGAGTTGCGAAATCTCTTGATCGCCTGCATGACATGCCGTAGCTATATGAACAACTGTTCAATAACTGGAGAGTCGGCGCCATGTTCCATCATTCCATGAAGTTCGATCTGGGCGAGGACATCGAGGCCCTGCGCGACATGGTGCATCGCTGGGCGCAGGAACGGGTCAAGCCGATGGCGGCCGAGATCGACCGCTCCAACGCGTTCCCGGCCGAGCTGTGGCGCGAGATGGGCGAACTGGGCCTTCTCGGCATCACCGTGCCCGAGGAATATGGCGGCGCCGGCATGGGCTATCTGGCGCATGTGGTGGCGGTGGAGGAAATCGCCCGTGCCTCGGCCAGCGTTTCGCTGTCCTACGGGGCGCATTCGAACCTGTGCGTCAACCAGATCCGCCTCAACGGCACCGAAGAGCAGAAACGCCACTACCTGCCGAAACTGGTCAGCGGCGAGCACGTGGGCGCGCTGGCCATGAGCGAGGCGGGCGCGGGTTCCGACGTGGTTTCGATGAAGCTGCGGGCCGAGAAGCGCAACGGCTACTATGTCCTGAACGGCAGCAAGTACTGGATCACCAACGGCCCCGATGCCGACACGCTGGTGGTCTATGCAAAGACCGACCCGGAGGCCGGCCCCCGCGGCATCACCGCCTTCATCGTCGAGAAGCAGATGAAGGGCTTTTCCACCAGCCCGCATTTCGACAAGCTGGGCATGCGCGGATCGAACACGGCCGAGCTGATCTTCGATGATGTGGAGGTACCCTTCGAAAACGTGCTGGGCGAGGAAAACCGCGGCGTCGCGGTGCTGATGAGCGGGCTTGACTATGAACGCGTGGTGCTGTCGGGGATCGGCCTTGGCATCATTGCCGCCTGCATGGACGAGGTGATGCCGTACATGGCCGAGCGCCGCCAGTTCGGCCAGCCGATCGGGAATTTCCAGCTGATGCAGGGCAAGATTGCCGACATGTACACGGCGATGAATTCGGCCCGGGCCTATGTCTACGAGGTCGCCCGCGCCTGTGACCGCGGCGACGTGACCCGGCAGGACGCGGCGGCCTGCGTGCTCTACGCCTCGGAAGCGGCCATGACCCAGGCCCACCAGGCGGTGCAGGCCTTCGGCGGGGCGGGGTATCTGTCCGACAACCCGGTGGGCCGCATCTTCCGCGATGCCAAGCTGATGGAGATCGGCGCCGGCACCTCGGAGATCCGGCGCATGCTGATCGGGCGCGAGCTGATGGGCAGGATGCTGTAACAATTGACAGATGTTAGTATCATGTAGTAACAATATACTATCTTGTTACTACATGATTGGAGGTTGTCATGCATGTCGTTGATCTGCCGCAGGAACTGAAGGACGGGCTGGAAGCCTGCGCAACCGTTTCGGACCGAATCCGGCTTCTGGACCGGGCCGGCTATGCCCGCGCCGACATCGCCCGGATCCTGAAAAAGCGCTATCAGCATGTGCGCAACGTCTTGGAGGCCGATGCGCAAAGGCGCCGGAACATCGCGCACCCGGAACCGCAGGAGCCGGACGTGACCGGGTCCGGCGGCGTGTTCCGGTTGCAGGTGGCACCCGATGGCGCGCTGCGCCTGTCCACCGAAATCATGGAGGCTCTGGGCGTCCCGCGCGGCGGCACGCTCGCGGCGCGTCTTGAAGACGGGGAGTTGCGACTTGCCGAGCCGGTGACGGCATTGCGCAAGGTGCAGGCGCAACTGGCGCCCCTGCGCGCGCAGTTGCAGCAGGAGGGCGTTTCGGTCGTCGATGAACTGATCGCCGAACGCCGGGCCGAGGCGGCGCGGGATGACGGTGAAGCCAATGAGGGCGGTCGATGACCCGGACGGTCCTGCTCGACGCATCGGCGCTGCTTGCGGCGATCTTCGCCGAACCCGGAGCGCAGGCGGTGGAGGCGCATATCGGCAATGCGCGCATATCTGCGGTGAACAGCGCCGAAGTGATCGGCAAGCTGGTGGACAAGGGAATGTCCGAGAAAGACGCCGAAGCGGTTTTCGACGCCCTGCTGCTGCCCGTGGAGCCTTTCACTTCGCGCTGTGCCGCACTTGCCGGACGGCTGCGCGCCCATACGCGCGGGATCGGGCTGTCTCTGGGCGACAGGTGCTGTCTGGCGGTAGCACGGGAAAAGGGGATGCGTGCGGTTACCGCGGATCGGGCGTGGGCGCGGCTGGGGCCGGAAACCGGCGTGCAGATCGAGGTGATCCGGTAATGCAGCCAAGACCGCCGATTCCCGGATTGCGCCCGGACGGGGGGTGGGACATCCCCGACCGCCTGAACATGGCCGCGCAATGCCTTGCGCAGCCTCGCGAACGGGTCGCCATCATGGACCTGACCGGCGAGGGGCGGCGCGATGTCACCTTTGGCGAACTTTCCGCCATGGCCGATGCGCTGGCCCGCCACCTGTTGCGCCGGGTGGCGCCGGGCGACCGGGTGGGGGTGCTGCTGTCGCAATCGCCCTGGACCGCGGCGGCGCATCTGGCGATCTGGAAGATCGGCGCGATCTCGGTGCCCCTGTTCAAGCTGTTCAAGCACGACGCGCTGCAAAGCAGGGTGGGGGATGCCGGCGCGAAACTGGTGCTGACCGACGAAGAGGGCGCGGCGCTGCTGGGCGATCTGGCCACGCCGCTGATCCTGCCCGAGGCGCTGGAGGGCGATGAGCCGCCGCCGGACGAGCCGCTGCCCTTCGCCGATACCGGCCCCGAGGATCCGGCGGTGCTGATCTATACGTCGGGCACCACCGGCCGGCCCAAGGGGGCGCTGCACGGCCACCGGGTGCTCACCGGGCATCTGCCGGGCGTGGCGATCAGCCATGATCACCTGGGCCGGCCCGGCGACTGCCTGTGGACCCCGGCCGACTGGGCCTGGATCGGTGGCCTGTTCGACGTCCTGATGCCGGGGCTGGCGCTGGGCGTGCCGGTGGTCGCCGCGCGTATCCCCAAGTTCTCGCCCGAAGAGTGCGTGAACATCATCCGTGAAGGTACTGTCCGGAATGTGTTTTTCCCGCCCACCGCCCTGCGCATGCTGAAGGCGGCCGGCACCCGCCTGCCGGGGTTGCGCTCGGTCGCATCGGGGGGCGAGCCGCTGGGCGCCGAAATGCTGGAATGGGGCCGCGGCGCCTTCGGCCTGACCATCAACGAATTCTACGGCCAGACCGAATGCAACATGGTGGTGTCCTCCTGCGCCGCCGATTTCCCGCCGCGCCCGGGCTGCATCGGCAAGCCGGTGCCGGGCCACGAGGTGGAGGTGATCGACGCCGAGGGTCGCCCCACTGCCGGCGAGGGAGACATCGCGATCCGCCGCGGCTCACCCTCGATGATGCTGGAATACTGGCGCAACCCGCAGGCCACGGCGGAAAAGTTCCGCGGCGACTGGATGCTGACCGGTGACCGCGGCATCCGCGAGGGCGACTACCTGCGCTTCATCGGGCGCGAGGACGACGTGATCACCTCGGCAGGCTACCGCATCGGCCCGGCCGAGATCGAGGACTGTCTGCTGACCCATCCGGCGGTGGCCACGGTCGGCGTGGTGGGCAAGCCCGACCCGCTGCGCACCGAGATCGTCAAGGCCTACGTGGTGCTCAAGCCCGGCGCCGGGGCAGGCGCCGAAGAGCTTCGGGAATACGTGAAGAAACGGCTTGCAAGCTATTCATACCCAAGGGAAATCGAATTCGTGGACGCCCTGCCCATGACGGTGACGGGCAAGGTGATCCGCAAGGAGCTCAAGCGCCGCGCGGCGGCCGAAACGGAGGCTGAAAGAAGATGAAGCTCACATCCCGGGCGCTCACCTCGTCGGAGACCTTCCGCGCCAATCGCGAATCGCATCTGAAGGTGCTGGAAGAGGTGCGCGCGGCGGCGGCCGCGGCCCGCCTGGGCGGCGGCGAGAAAGCCCGCGCCCGGCACGAGGCGCGCGGCAAGATGCTGCCCCGGCGACGGGTGGCGAATCTGCTCGACCCCGGCTCGCCCTTTCTGGAAATCGGCGCCACGGCGGCGCACGGCATGTACGGGGGCGATGCGCCTGCCGCCGGCATCATCGCCGGCATCGGTCGCGTCCACGGCCAGGAGGTCATGGTGGTGTGCAACGACGCCACGGTGAAGGGCGGCTCCTATTTCCCGATGACGGTGAAGAAGCACCTGCGCGCCCAGGAAATCGCCGAACAATGCAACTTGCCCTGCATCTATCTCGTCGATTCGGGCGGCGCCAACCTGCCGCGCCAGGACGAGGTCTTCCCCGACCGCGACCATTTCGGCCGCATCTTCTACAACCAGGCCAACATGAGCGCGAAGGGTATCCCCCAGATCGCGGTGGTGATGGGTTCGTGCACGGCGGGCGGCGCCTATGTGCCGGCGATGTCGGACGTCGCCATCATCGTCCGCGAACAGGGAACGATCTTCCTTGCCGGCCCGCCGCTGGTGAAGGCCGCCACCGGCGAGGTGGTCACCGCCGAGGAGCTGGGCGGCGGCGACGTCCACACCCGCCTGTCGGGCGTGGCCGATGACCTGGCCGAGGACGATGCCCACGCGCTGGCGCTGGCGCGCCGGGCGGTGGAAAGCCTCAACCGCGCCCGCCCGCAAACCGTGCAGTGGCAGTCGCCCGAGGATCCCGCCCATGACCCCGAAGAGCTGCTCGGCGTGGTGCCCTTCGACACCCGCACCCCCTATGACGTGCGCGAGGTGATCGCGCGGGTGGTGGACGGTTCGCGCTTCGACGAATTCAAGCCCCGCTTCGGCGAAACCCTGGTAACCGGCTTTGCCCATGTCCATGGCTGCCCGGTGGGCATCATCGCCAACAACGGGGTGATGTTTTCCGAAAGCGCCGCCAAGGGCGCGCATTTCGTCGAACTGTGCAGCCAGCGGAAGATCCCGCTGGTGTTCCTGCAGAACATCACCGGCTTCATGGTCGGCCGCAAGGCCGAGAACGAAGGCATCGCCCGCCACGGCGCCCGCATGGTGACGGCGGTGGCCTGCACGGCGGTGCCCAAGATCACCATGATCATCGGCGCCTCCAACGGGGCGGGCAATTACGGCATGTCGGGGCGCGCCTATTCGCCCCGCTTCCTGTGGACATGGCCCAACTCGCGCACCGCGGTGATGGGCGGCGAACAGGCGGCCGGCGTGCTGGCCACGGTGAAACGCGACGCCATCGAACGCGCGGGGGGCAGCTGGTCGGCCGAGGAAGAGGCCGAATTCAAGCGCCCCACGCTCGAGCTGTTCGAACGCCAGTCGCATCCGCTTTATGCCTCGGCGCGGCTGTGGGATGACGGCATCATCGACCCGCGCCGGACGCGCGAGGTGCTCTTCCTCAGCCTGTCGGCGGCGCTCAACGCCCCCATCCCCGAAACCCGCTACGGCGTGTTCAGGATGTGATCTTTTTCTGGCTTCAAATATCCCCGGGGGTCCGGGGGCAGGCAGCCCCCGGCCCGGCCGACCGAAAGGAACCGGACCCATGTTCCACACGATCGTGATCGCCAACCGAGGCGAAATCGCCTGCCGGGTGATGCAGACCGCCCGGCGGCTGGGCATCCGCTGCGTCGCCGTCTTCTCGGACGCCGATGCCGGAGCGAAACACGTCGCCATGGCCGATGCGGCCGTCCGTATCGGCGGCCCGGCCCCGGCCGACAGCTACCTGCGCGGCGATGCCATCATCGCGGCGGCGCAGGAAACCGGCGCCCAGGCGATCCACCCCGGCTACGGCTTCCTCTCGGAAAACCCCGATTTCGTCGAGGCGGTCGCGGCCGCGGGCCTGACCTTCATCGGTCCCTCGGCGGATGCGATCCGGGCGATGGGGCTCAAGGACGCGGCCAAGCGGGTGATGGAGCAGGCCGGGGTGCCGGTGGTGCCGGGCTATCACGGCGACAACCAGGACCCCGAACATCTCGCCGGCGCGGCCGATGCGATCGGCTGGCCGGTGCTGATCAAGGCGGTGGCGGGCGGCGGCGGCAAGGGGATGCGGCTGGTGGAGCGGCCCGAGGACTTCTCCGCCGCGCTGGACAGCGCCCGCGCCGAGGCCCGCACGGCCTTCGGCAACGACGCGGTCCTGATCGAGAAATTCATCGCCAAGCCGCGCCACATCGAGGTGCAGGTCTTCGGCGACGGCACCCGCGCGGTGCACCTGTTTGAACGCGACTGCTCGCTCCAGCGCCGCCACCAGAAGGTGATCGAGGAAGCCCCCGCGCCGGGCATGACCGACGAGATGCGCGCCGCCATGGGGCAGGCGGCAGTGCGCGCGGCCGAGGCGATCGGGTATTCCGGCGCCGGCACCGTGGAGTTCATCGTGGATGCCTCTGACGGGCTGCGCCCCGACCGGTTCTGGTTCATGGAGATGAACACCCGCCTGCAGGTGGAACACCCGGTGACCGAGGCGATCACCGGCGTCGATCTGGTGGAATGGCAGCTGCGGGTGGCCGCCGGTGAATCCCTGCCCGCGCGGCAGGAGGAGCTGTCGATCTCCGGCCATGCCTTCGAGGCGCGGATCTATGCCGAGGACGCCGCTGCCGGCTTCCTGCCCGCGACCGGCACGCTGACCCACCTGGCCTTCCCCGAAGGCGCGCGCATCGACAGCGGCGTGCGGCAGGGCGATACGATCAGCCCCTGGTATGACCCGATGATCGCCAAGATCACGGTGCACGGCCCCACCCGCGGCGCCGCGCTGCGCCGGCTGGAGCGCGCCTTGCGGCACACCGATATCGGCGGCACTGTGACCAATGTCGCCTTCCTCGCCGCGCTGGCCGCGCAGCCCGATTTCGTCCGCGGCGATGTCGATACCGGCCTGATCGAACGCAACATCGCCGCACTTGCGCCGGTGCCGGTGGCCTGCCCCGCCACCCGCGCCATCGCGGCACTGGCGGCGCTGGGGCTGGAAGAGGGCGCTGGCGTGCATGGCGGCTTCACCCTGTGGGAGCCCCTGGGCTGGGACGTCTCCCTGACCCATCTGGACGAGGATATCTCGGCCCGCGTGGTGGTGCATGGCCCGGCCTGCTTCGACGTGTCGCTGGATGGCGCGGCCCCGCTTTGGGTCGAACGGCGCGACGGGCTGTGGTGGGTGGACGGAACCAAGTCCGACGCGCGGGTGGCGCGCGCGGGGCGCGAGGTGACCGTGTTCCGGGGCAGTGGCCACGTCTTCACCGTGGCCGACCCGCTGGAGCGCGATGCCGGCGCGGGGGCGGGCGGCAACGTGATCGCGGCGCCGATGCCGGGGCTGGTCAAGGCGGTTCTGGCCGAGCCGGGCCAGGCGGTGAAGGCGGGCGACCGGCTGGCGGTGCTCGAGGCAATGAAGATGGAACATGCGCTCGAGGCCGCACGCGACGGTGTCGTGGCCGAGGTGCTGGTCGCCCCCGGCGCGCAGGTCGAATCCGGCGCGCCCCTGGTGCGGCTCGAGGACGACGAGGGCTGAACTCCGCCACCGGCGGCCGAAGGGACAGGGAAGGGGAGAAGAATGCGGGAACGGGTCGAGATCTTCGAGGTAGGCCCCCGTGACGGGCTTCAGAACGAAAGGCGCGAGATTCCCGTGGCGGAGAAGATCGCGCTGGTGGACTGCCTGAGCCGGGCCGGGTTCGCGCGCATCGAATGCGCCAGCTTCGTCAGCCCGAAATGGGTGCCGCAGATGGCCGGCTCGGGCGAGGTACTCAGGGGCATCCGGCGCGCGCCGGGGGTGCGTTATGCGGCGCTGGTGCCGAACATGCGCGGCTACGAGGATGCGCTGGCCGCCGGCGCCGACGAAATCGCCGTCTTTGCCGCCGCCAGCGAGGGGTTTTCGCGCGCCAACATCAATGCCTCCATCGCCGAGAGCATCGAACGCTTCCGTCCGATCCTCGAGGCTGCGCGCGCGATCGGCCTGCCGGTGCGGGGCTATGTGTCCTGCGTGACCGACTGCCCCTATGACGGCCCGACGCCGCCGGGACAGGTGGCCGAGGTGGCCGAACGGCTGTTCGCGCTGGGCTGTTACGAGATCAGCCTTGGTGACACCATCGGGCAGGGTACCCCCGAGGCGGTCGCGCGGATGCTGAAGGCGGTGCGCGAGGTGGTGCCGGTGACGGCTCTGGCCGGGCATTTCCACGACACCGCGGGGCGGGCGCTGGACAATATCGACGCCGCGCTCGATCTCGGGCTGCGGGTGTTCGACGCGGCGGTGGGCGGCCTTGGCGGCTGCCCCTATGCGCCGGGGGCGGCCGGCAACGTGGCGACCGAGGCGGTGGCCGCGCATCTGGAACGGCTGGGCTACGAGACCGGGCTCGACAGGGCGGTGCTGGAAGAGGCCGCGGCGATGGCGCGGGCGATGCGCGGCGGCTGAAACGCGCGACCGCGAAGACAGGAGGGACAGGCAATGTTCGAGACGATTTCCATTTCTGCCGACGATCGCGGCGTGGCGACGCTGACGCTCGACCGCCCCGAGAAGCACAACGCCATGTCGGGCCGGATGATCGAGGAACTGGCGCAGGCGGCGGCCCGGCTGGGCGCCGACGATGCCGTGC
>JALTNO010000427.1 GCA_027000645.1 Paracoccaceae bacterium
AGCTTTTCCCCGCCGAGCAGGCCCGCATCGTGGCGCTGCTGGTTGAACGGATCGACATCGGCACCGAGGGCTTGGATATCCGGCTGCGGGTGGATGGGCTCCACGGCCTCGCGCGCGAGATGATGGCCGGCGACAGGGAGAAAGCTGCATGACCAGAGCCACACCCGACACCATCACCCTCCATGTCCCCTTCCGCGTGATGAAGCGCGGCGGGCGAAAGGAGGTGCAGCTTCCGGACGGTGCGCCTGTGCAGCGGCGGACCGACAGCACCCTGATCAAGGCCCTGGCCCGCGCGTTTCGATGGAAGCGAATGCTGGAATCCGGCGCGTTTACAACCATCAACGAACTCGCCGAGCACGAAGGCATTGCGCCCTCTTACATGACCCGCGTCCTGCGGCTGACATTACTCGCGCCCGACATCGTCGAGGCGATTCTCGACGGGCAGCAGGGGCCCGAGGTGACGCTGGGGCGGTTGTTGGAGGGGTTTCCGGTCGAGTGGGAGGGGCAGTTCGCAGTGGCGCAAATAAGGTAATGCCGAACTGTCAATTGAAATGAGTCGACGCAGATGCTTTGTTGCATGAGATGCGTGACGAAGCGTCACACAGGCCGTATCGCTGGTACATTCCGGGCGACCCAACTTGTAGGCAACAGCAGAACGTGGGCAAAGTCACGACAAGCGATCAGATCTCTGCCGCCTGGGGGAAAATCGACAAGCCTTCGGGCGAACGCCACCACTTGGCACATCACTGCGCCGATGTGGCCGCCGTGTTTCGCTGTCTGCTCGACAACCCGCCGTTTGGCCGGGCCGCAAGGCTTTCGGCGGGTATTGAACTGAATGATCCGTGCAAGTCTGCGCTCTCTGCCCTGGCCTTTCTCCATGACATCGGAAAACTCGCCCCGGCCTTTCAGGCCCGCGGATGGCAGGACGGGCGCTGGCCACATCCCACATGCGATCACATCACCGCGGCCTTTCAATGGATGCACCTGGTCGGAGAGCGCGCCGATTCTGCTCTGGATGGCGCGCTCGTTCAGATGCCCGGCTGGGCCGGTGACCCCGGCGCATTGTCCGAATGGTTGCGCATCGCCTTTTCCCATCACGGCCGCCCTGTGCGGCAGACCAGCCTCGGGCCGAACGCTTTCCGCGACGCCACGGGTTACGACTGGCTGCAGGCCGAACGGGAGATCGGGCAGTCGCTGAAGCGCTGGTTCGCCCCGGCTTTCGAAGGGCAGGCGAGATTGCCGAAAGCCGAGGCATTCCGGCACTTCTTCGCCGGACTGCTGGCGCTGGCTGACTGGGTCGGCTCTGACCGCCGGGCCTTTCCTTTTGTCGGTGAATTCGAGCCAGACTACTGGGAGGCCGCGATGGAACGCGCCTGTCGCCATCTGCGGGCGATCGGGCTTACCCCACCGCACAGGCCGGCCCGAAGCCGCGGGTTCAGCGCCATCCTGCCCGGCGCTAGGCCCTCGGCGATGCAATCTGCGGTGGGCGAAGCGAGCACCGACGCGCGGCTCCTGATCCTCGAAGCGGAAACCGGCGCGGGCAAGACCGAAGCCGCGCTCTGGCGTTATCTGGCGCTGCGCGAAGCGGGCAAGGTCGATGCGCTCTATTTCGCCCTGCCGACGCGGGCCGCAGCTTCGCAGATCTTCAACCGGGTGCAGGCCGCGCTGGGCACGATGTTCGCCGACCCGCCCGAGGCGGTTCTGGCCATTCCGGGCATGATCGCCGCCGGGGCGGCCACCGGCCAGCGCCTGCCGGACTGGTCGGTGAAATGGGACGACGATGCCGGGGCGCATCACCCGGCCCGCTGGGCTGCCGAACACGCCACCCGCTATCTGGCGGCCGAGGTGGCGGTCGGCACCGTCGATCAGGCGATGCTGGCGGCGCTTTGCGTCAAGCACGCCCATCTGCGCGGATCGGCGCTGGCGCGCAGCTTGCTGGTGATCGACGAGGTGCACGCCTCGGACGGCTACATGCGCCATGTGCAGACGGCCCTGCTGCGCGCCCATCTGGCGCTTGGCGGACACGCAATGCTGATGTCGGCAACACTCGGGGCGGTTGCCCGGGCCGAGTGGATGGGCACGCCAATGCCGGGTCTCGATGAGGCCCGCGCCACCCCCTATCCGGCGCTGTGGACCGGCGCGCCCGCGCCCGTCGCCCCGGGCGGCAGCGCGCGCGAGAAACGGCTGTCGATCGCATCGGTCGCCGGCTGGGACGCCGAAACAGCGGCCCGACTGGCGGTGGATGCGGCCGAAAAGGGCGCGCGGGTGCTGGTCATCCGCAACACCGTCGCCGCGGCGGTGGATACCTGGCGGGCAGCGGCCGGGCATGCGCCCGATCTGGTGATGCAGCTTGCCGGCGGCCCGGCGCTGCACCATAGCCGCTTTGCCGCCGAGGACAGGCGCCTGCTGGATGCGGCGGTGGAGGCGGTGCTCGGGAAGAAAGCCGCGCGCGACGGCGGCGTGATCGTGATCGGCACCCAGACGCTGGAACAGTCGCTCGACATCGACGCCGATTTCCTGATCACCGACCTGTGCCCGATGGACGTCCTGCTGCAGCGCATCGGCCGTCTGCACCGACATGCCCGCAACCGCCCGGCCGGGTTCGAACAGGCTCAGGTCAGGGTGCTGACGCCGGAAACAGGGCTGGCGCCGTTGCTGACGCACGCCGAGAACGGCCTTGGCGCCTATGCCGGCGACGGGTCGCTTTCGGGCATCTATGTCGATGTGCCCGGGCTTGCGGCCACTCTCGAGCAGATCGAGGCCCGCCCCGAATGGACGATCCCGGCGATGAACCGCGAACTGGTCGAAGCCGCCACCCACCCCGAGGCGCTGGATGCGCTTGTGGCCGCGCGCGGCCCCGACTGGCAGGACTATCGCCGCAGGACGATCGGAAAGACGCTGGCCGAGCAGGGCATGGCCGCCCTCCAGATCCTCGACCGCTCCGCCCCATTTCCCGAACGCTTCCCCGATGACGAACGCATCAGGACGCGCATCGGCGAGGACGGCGTGGTCCTGCAGATCGCAAAGACCCCGCTTTCGCCCTTCGGCCGGAAGATCTCGCGCATTGCCCTTCCGCCTCACTGGTCGCACGGCCTGAAGGGCGACGAGGTGCTTGCCGCCACCCCCGATGGCGACGGCCTGCTCCTGCAATGCGACGGGCACGCATTCCGCTATGGCCGCGCCGGTCTGGAAAAGGCTTGATCGGCTGGCGGATTCGCCACATGCTTGAAAAGCATACTTCATTACCCGGATCTCGAGATTTTCATTGGATGCCCGACTGAACATTCTGGGGGAAAAGCTGATTTCGCTTGGCTCCGGTCGGGCCGCAACCCTGCCGGGCCTGTTCGCGGCGATGGCGCGTGGCGAAGCGGTGGCGTTTCCGGCCCTGCGTCCGCACCAGCGCCCGGCCTGGCACATGTTCTGCGTGCAGCTTGCCGCACTGGCCCTGTGGACCGGCGGCCGGAGCGAGGCGCCTGAGGACGAGGAGGACTGGCGCGAACTGCTGCGCGCCCTGACGCCGGATTTCCCCGACGACGAACCCTGGTGCCTGGTGGTGGCGGACCGGGCCAAACCCGCCTTCCTGCAACCACCCGACCCGGGCGGGCTGAAATGGTCTCAGGTCACGACCCCCGACGCGCTCGACATGCTGATCACCGCGCGCAACCACGATCTGAAACAGCAGGTGATGCAGGCGGCCCGCCCCGAGGACTGGCTGTTCGCGCTCATGAGCGTGCAGACGATGGAAGGCTATAACGGGGCGGGCAATCACGGCATTGCGCGGATGAACGGCGGATCGTCAAGCCGCGTGATGCTGTCGCTCGCCCCCCAACGCGGTGCGAGCCTGGCCCCCGAGCCGGTGTCATGGTGGCGGCGCGATCTGGCAATTCTGCTTGAACGCCGAAGCCAAGGCACCGAAAGCGGCCCCTGCCGGCCCGGCGGCAAGGCGCTGTTGTGGGGCCTGCCTTGGCCCGAAGGGGCGCAGCTTTACCCGCAGGATCTGGACCCGTGGTTCATCGAGATCTGCCGTCGTATCCGGTTGTCACACGATGACGGGCTGCAAGCGGAACGCGCGACATCCAGGGCCGCGCGCGTGGATACCAAGGCCTCCAAGGTCAAGGGCGTGCTGGGCGATCCCTGGGCCCCGGTCGATCGCAGCCGGGGGACAAGCCTGACGCTTGGCGAAGGGCGGTTCGACTATCGCAGGCTGCACGACCTCCTGTTCGGCGGCGACTGGCAACGTCCCCCCAGCGCCGAACCGCGCCGGGACGACGGCGACAGCCTGCTGGTGGCGGAGGCGTTTTCGCGCGGCAACTCCAAGACCTACGGCTTTCAAAGCCGCATCGTCCCCATTCCCGGCGGGGTCATGCGCGATTTCTGGGAGACGCCGAAAAAGGAACTTTCCAAAGCTCAACTGGGCATGATCGCCGCCATCGACAGGCTCCTTCGCAACGCGCTGGCGCTGCTGGCAGCAAACGGCAACCAGGAAAACATCAAGAAGCATTACGCAGTAACCCGCCCGGCGCGCGCCGCGTTTGACCGGCGGGCCGATGTGCTGTTCTTCCCCGCCCTGTGGGACGCAGTTGCCGCCGATGCCAAAGGCCCCGCCGCGCTGAAGGCCGCCCAGGAACGGTTTCGGGCACAGCTTCGCGCAGCCGCCATTGCCGAATTCGAGGCCGCGCTGCCGGCGATCCCCTGCGCCGCGATCTTTCGCCCCCGGGCCGAGGCTCGCGCCCGGCGCGCCCTTTTCGGCGGCCTGAAGAAAGCCGGCTTCGAGGCCCCTGTGCGCAACGAACAGGAGGACGCCGCCCATGTCTGACAGCCCGAGCCCCGTGGATCAGGCCTCGCTGGCCATTGCCTGCGCGCTGAAGCGCGCTACCCCCGGCGATCTGGCGGCCATGCGGCGAATGCGCGACGGCATCGGCGCACCGCTTTTCTGGCGGCTGGCGGCGCGCCACCCCGAGATCGACCGCCGGCCCGATGCCTGGATCGCCATCGCCCGTATGCTGGCGCTGCTCACCCCCACCGGCCAGCCCGAGGCGCGCCCGCCCCTGCACGATGCCGCCCGCCCGCTCGGCGCCGTGCTCTGCGACGGGGGCGACCGGAACTGGAGCGGCCCCGCGCCGATGCTCAGCGAAACGCGCCTCGCCCGGCTGCTGGCCGCCCGCGGCAAGGCGCGGCGCGTGGCGCTGGAACGCGCGCTCAGGATGCTGGCGCGCACCCGCTCTCCGGGGCCGCTGGTCAACGTGCCGGAGATCGCCTGGGCAGTGCTGAATCCCGCGGGCGGCCAGATCGCCCGAGACTATTACGCGCGGCTCGACCAAGCCGCCCACACCAAGGAGGAGGCATGATCATGCCACAGCCCCGCTTTCTGCAGATCCATTTCCTCGCGCCCTACACGGCGGTGCTGCTCAACCGCGACGACAGCGGCCTTGCCAAGCGCCTGCCCTATGGCGGCGCGATGCGCACCCGGATCAGCTCGCAATGCCTGAAACGCCACTGGCGCATCGCCGACGACCCGCACGCACTGGACCGGATCGAGGGGGTTGAACGGATCGAAGGCAAGGATGCGTTCCGGTCGCGGGAACTGGTAACCCGACAAATCATTGATCCGTTGAGGAACGACTTTGATGATGCGGTTGTGGATGCTCTCAACCAATGGCTCCAGTTCGCCGTCTATAGCGGGAACTCCAAAGAAAGGCCGAAGAAACGCGGGCAAAGTGCGAAAAGCGATGCCAGAGAAGGACGGCCGATCCTTCTTTTTGGGGCGCCAGAAATAAAATGGCTGCGAGAAGAATTTAGGAAACTAGCCGAGAAATCCATTGATGAGAAAGGCGAACCTGATCCTGACAAGGCATTCCGGCTTGGGGAAGAGTGGGTCGGACTTGCGAAAAAGGGCAAGAGCGAATTTCAAAAAATGCGCGCGGAAAACTTGAAGGCGCTGCTGGATAACTGCAAACCTCCCGCCGGCCTCGTCGGTGCCCTCTTCGGCCGCATGGTCACTTCGGACCCGGATGCCAGCATCACCGCGCCAGTGCATGTGGCGCATGCCTTCACCGTGCACGCCGAAGAGGACGAAAGCGACTATTTCACCGCCGTCGATGACCTTGCGCGCGAAGACGAGACCGGCGCCGGCACCATCCAGGAAACCGAACTGACCTCGGGGCTCTATTACGGCTATGTGGTGGTGGACCTGCCCGGGCTGATCGACAATCTCGGCGGCGACCGGACGCTGGCCGGGCGGGTGCTGCACAACCTCATCTACCTGATCGCCGAGGTCAGCCCCGGCGCCAAGCTGGGTTCGACCGCGCCCTACAGCCGTGCCAGCCTGATGCTGCTGGAGGCCGGCGACCGCCAGCCGCGCTCTCTGGCCGAGGCCTTCCGCACGCCCTGCCCGCCCGAAACCGGCGCGGCCGTCGTGGCGCTTTCGGCCCATATTCAGGCCCTCGACGACGCCTATGCCACCGGCGAGGAACGCCGCTTCATGGCGCTGAGCAACCACGACCTGCCCGGTGCCGAAAGGGGCAGCCTGGCCGAACTGGCCAGCTGGGCGCAGGGCCTGCCGAACCGCCTCGAAGCCTGACATGCCCCGCTGGCTGCATATCCGCCTTTGCGCGCCGCTGATGGCCTTTGGCGGCGTGGCGATCGACCAGGTGGGGCCGACCCGCGACCTGCCCGCCGCCTCGGCGCTCACCGGGCTTCTGGCCAATGCGCTGGGCTGGCACTGGCGCGAGCGCGACCGCCACCAGGCGCTGCAGGCACGGCTGATCTGGGCTGCGCTCGTCACCCGGCCGGGGCGGGTGCTGACCGACACTCAGAACGCGCAGCTTGCAAAGAGTGACAAGGGATGGACCACGTCGGGCGTCCCCGAAGGGCGCGACGGCGCTTCCTATGCCGCGCCGCACCGGCGCAGCCGCGATTACATCGCCGATGGCGAGGTCCGCGTGGCGCTGCGCCTCGAGCCCGGCGATACAGAGCCGACGCTGGAACAGCTCGCCGATGCCCTCGACCGCCCTGCCCGTCCGCTCTTCATCGGCCGCAAGCCCTGCCTGCCCGCAGCCCCGCTCAATGCCGGCTGGATCGAGGCCGACACCGCCCTTGCCGCCCTGCAGGCCCTGCGCGGGCAGATCGAGCCCGGCGGCGGCAGGGCGCTCTGGCCCGAAGGCGAAGGCAAGGCCGAGGGGGCGCGAACCGAGGCGCGCGCCGATCTGCGCGAGTGGCGCACGGGGCTTCATGCCGGCAGCCGGCGCGTCGTCACGGGGGTGCTGCGATGACGACGCTCAACCTCGCCGGACTGCCCGTTGACCTGCCCGCGCTGAACGTCGTGGCCGAGCGGCAGGGCTTCAGCCACGGCAGCCTGCTGGACGAAGGCCTTGTCCTGCATCACCTGCTTGGCGAATCCTTCGGCAAGGGCGCACTGCAGCCCTTCCGCCTGATGCCCGCGCGCGGGGGGCGCACCGCCATGCTCTATGCCTACAGCCGCCGGTCGCCTGACGAGCTGGCCGACACGGCCGCGACCGTGGCCCTGCCGGATATCGAAACCGTCCTGCAACTCTCCGCCCTCCAGGCCCGCCCCATGCCCGGGCGGCGGTTCACCCCCGGCAAGCGGCTCGGCTTCGACATCCGCCTGCGCCCGGTGCTGCGCGCCCGCGCCGGCCCCCACAGCCGGAATGCCGGGGCCGAACGCGATGTCTTCCAGGCCCGCGCCGAGCAGAGCTTCCCCGGCCGGAAAAGGGCCATGGCCGCCGCCGGCGAAACGCGCGAAGCGGTCTATCTCGACTGGCTGCAGGCGCGCCTCGGCGATGCCGCCGATATTGACCGCGATGCAACTCACCTTGCCCGCTTCCAACGCCGCCGCGTCCTGCGCGGCGGGCAGGTGGTCGAAGGCCCCGATGCGGTATTTCACGGCACTCTCGAAATCAGGGACAGCGCGCAGTTCCTCGACCGCCTTGCCCGCGGCGTCGGCCGTCACCGTGCCTATGGCTATGGCATGTTGCTGTTGCGCCCGCCGCGGACATGCTGAAGGGGCGGCTGGGGCTCGACAGCGCCAAGGTACCCCACGCCGACCGGGCCGGGCTCTTGTATCTGGCGCGCGGCGCGCTCACGGCACGGGATGGAACGCTGGCCTTCCGGCAAGGCGAGGCCACCGAGGCCGACGCCTTGGGCGAGGGTGACTACGCAATCCCCCTGCAGGGCGTGTCGATGATCCTGCTCGGCCCCGGCTCGACCGTCAGCCACGACGCGCTGCGTCTACTGGCCCATGCCCGCACCGCGCTGGTCGCCGTCGGGGAAGACGGCGTGCGCCTCTATACCGCGCCACCGCTAATCCCCGACCGTTCAGGCCTTGCACGCCTTCAGGCCCGGCTCTGGGCCGACGACGACCTGCGCACCATGCTGGCCCGGCGCATGTATGCTTGGCGGCTAGGCGAGGTGCTGCCGCACCGCGACCTCGACGTGCTGCGCGGGATCGAAGGTGCGCGGATGAAGGAAAGCTACGCGCTCCATGCCCGGCGCATCGGTATCCAGTGGCGCGGCCGGTGCTATGACCGCAGCAACCCCACCGCCGCCGACCTGCCCAACCAGGCCCTCAACCACGCCGCCAGCGCTACCGAGGCCGCCGCCGCCATCGCCGTCTGCGCTACCGCCACCATCCCCCAGCTCGGTTTCATCCACGAAGATCCCGGCCAGGCCTTCGTGCTGGACATCGCCGACCTCTACCGCGACAAGCTGACAATCCCCTGCGCCTTCAAGGCCGCCCGCCATGTGCAGGAGCGTCCCTCCGAGAATATCGAACGCATTACCCGTCGCCTGATGGGTCGCGAACTTGCCCGCCAGCAGATCATCCCGGCCATGATCGAGCGTATCAAGGCACTCTTCGCCGAGGATGTCGCCTGATGCCGCTGACCGTGATCGTCACCCGCGATGTCGAGGCCCGTTATCGCGGCTTTCTCACCTCCGTGATGCTGGAAATCGCCCCCGGTGTCTATGTTTCCCCGCGTATGTCGGCCGGTGTGCGTGCTCGGGTCTGGTCGGTCCTGTCCGACTGGTGGCAAACGCTGGGTCGCGGCGCCCTGGTCATGGTCTGGCGGGATATCAAAGCGCCGGGGGGGCTGCAGATCGAGACATTGGGCGACCCGCCCAAGGAAATCGTGGACGCCGATGGCATTTTGCTCGTAAAAAGAAAGTAAAGGCGAAAGTATTCGCCTTTCGCTCTTTGAAATTTGTTGATATTCAGAATGTTGCCTGCAAGAGGCTCCCCCGCCCACGCGGGGATAGACCCCTCGCGAGGATCACGACGTCGATCACAGACGAGGCTCCCCCGCCCACGCGGGGATAGACCCCTGTCCGGCTGTCGAAATGTCCTCGATCTTGGGGCTCCCCCGCCCACGCGGGGATAGACCCGTGACTTCCGTGTCCACGTCATGCGCCCGCGCGGCTCCCCCGCCCACGCGGGGATAGACCCCCATCCGGCACCTTCGAAAAAGCCTTGCGCCAGGCTCCCCCGCCCACGCGGGGATAGACCCTTGCGCGCGGGCGCTTTGACAGGCAGCAGCGCGGCTCCCCCGCCCACGCGGGGAT
>JALTNO010000428.1 GCA_027000645.1 Paracoccaceae bacterium
AGCGTCCTCGGGGTATTCGCCCGCATCGCCCGGCAGGCGGTCGGAGATTTCCAGATACTCCACCGGCGCTTCGGTGCGGTTGATCAGATGATGCGCGACGCCGCCGGCCGGAAAGCCCGCGCACATGCCGGGGGCAAGCTGGACCTCACCCCGGTCGGTGATGAGCGTGGGCCGGCCCGTGAGGACGTAGATGAACTCGTCGGCCACAGAATGCCGATGCATCAGCGCCGATTCCGCCCCCGGCGCCAGCCGGGTGAGGTTCACGCCGATATTCTTCAGCCCGAAGGCATCGCCCAGCTTGCGCTTCATGCGCCCCGCGACCCGCGCCGCGAAGGGCTCGGGGTAGCCCGAACCGCTGCGGGCCGGGATGTCGGCGGCCGGGACAGCCAGTCTCAACTTGTCGCTCATGGGATTCCCTTTCCTTCATTCCTGCCAGAACGGTTTGCGACTCTCGTGTCTGGCCGCCTCCCGGTCGAGCCCGATATCCGCGAGCAGGTATTCGCCGTCGACGCGATCCAGCAGAGACGCCAGTGCCCGGCGGGAGCGCCACCGGTGCCGCCAGCGCCGCAGGAGGCGGAGCGCGTCGAACCGCTCGGCGGGGCCTGAACAGCACCCGGCCGGCATCCCCTTTCTGTGCGAAGGCGCCCACATTTCGTGCTTTCCTGGTTGCGTCGATCGCTTCGAGGCTAGACATGCCGCACATATGAGTCAATACTATTGATATAATATTCGGGAGACGGGATATGCGCGAATCGAAGGCGCGGGACTGGCCGAGACATGTCCGCTGGCGCCCGGCCAAGGGCGCGGGGCTTGAGCACGTGACGCTGAGCGAAACGCAACAGGGATATTCGGCGCACGGCGTCGCCGTCGGTGCGCGCGGGGGAGCCCCTTACGGCCTCACCTGGCGGGTAGAGATCGACCGGGGCTGGAACACCACCGCGCTCTGGCTGACGAACACCGATGGCGGGTCAGTGGCTCTGGCCAGCGATGGGGCGGGAAACTGGCGCGCGGACACAGCCGAAGGCCCGCCACTGCCGGATTTCGCGGGTTGTATCGACGTTGACATCGCCGCTACCCCCTTCACCAACACCCTGCCGATCCGCCGCCTCGGGCTCATGATCGGCGAAAGCGCCCGCATCCGGGTGCTCTATCTGCCGGTGCCTTCGCTGGTGCCGGAAGTGGTCGGGCAGCGCTACACGCGCCTCGCCGAGCGCCGGTGGCTTTATGAGGGGCTGTTTCGCGGCTTTCAGGCAAAGCTCGAAGTGGACGGCGACGGGATCGTGCTGGATTACCCCGAAACCTTCCTGCGCATTGAACCGGAGGCCTGACATGCTCGAGAAGCTCGACATCATCCGCATCGCCGCCTTTGCCGATGGCGACCGCGGCGGAAACCCCGCCGGCGTGGTCATCGCCGATGCCATGCCCGGGCAGGATGCCATGCAGGAAACGGCCGCACAGGTCGGATTTTCCGAAACCGCCTTTGCCGCGCCGCTCGGGCCCGGCCTCTGGCGCGTTCGCTACTTCTCGCCCGAATCCGAGGTGCCCTTCTGCGGCCATGCCACGATTGCGCTGGGTGCGGTGCTGGCCGAACGCATGGGCGACGGGGTTTTCCGGCTGAAGATCAATGCAGGCGAAATCTCGGTCGAAGGCCGTGCCTCGGGTGGTGCGATGTCGGCGGCGCTTCTCTCGCCCCCCACCCGGTCGCGGCTGCTGGACGAGGCCACGGCAACCGCGCTCGCAGATCTGTTCGGGATCGGCCCCGACCGGATCGACCATCGCATTCCGCCCGCGCATGTTCACGCCGGCGCCGACCATTTCGTGCTTGCCCTCAAGGATCGCACGACGCTTGCGGCCATGAACTATGACCTGGACGCCGGCCGCGCCTTCATGCGCGCGCGAGACCTCGTCACCATCATGCTTGTCCATGTGCGGGATGACCGCCGCTTCGACGCCCGCAACGCCTTTGCCTCGGGCGGCGTGTTCGAAGACCCGGCCACCGGCGCGGCGGCCGCTGCCTTCGCCGGCTACCTGCGAGATCTGGGCTGGCCGCATGGCGGGCGGGTCGAGATCCTTCAAGGCGACGACATGGGAATGCCCTCGCGGATCACGGCGGAGATCGGTTCGACACCCGGCGCGCCGATCCGGGTTTCAGGAACGGCCCGGAGACTGGATTGAGCCGCGGGGGCCGGCAAGGTGTCACGCACGTCTGTGCGGTGGACTGCATCTATCGTGCGTGAACACTCCATGCAGCTGAAACACATTCCTTGCGGGATCGACGCCGATGATGGCGCCTTCTTCCATGGATGCCTCTCGTTCTGCATGTGCGTGGCTTTGTTGCATAAATCGGGTGAAGGGTAGACTTCCCCTTTCCCCGGACGGACTTATCCTGCGGGCACGGTGACGGGTATGCCAAGGGCGGTATAACGGT
>JALTNO010000429.1 GCA_027000645.1 Paracoccaceae bacterium
CCGGCGGCTTCGGCCTTGGCGCGGGTTTCTTCATCGGCCGTGGGCTGCCAGCAGGCGCCATTCTCCTCGGCCATCATCTGCGTCTTGAAGCGTTCCTCGATCGGTTCCTCGCAATGTTCGCAGATGTAGCGGGCGGTTTCCGGCTTGCCCTTTTCCCAGCGCAGGCGCTCGAACTTCAGCCATTGCAGGCCCCCGCAATGAGGGCAGGGCACGAAGTACCGGCGCTGGTCCGAGAGTTCGAACTCCCGCTCGATCCGGCTCAGCCCCGTGACTGTCGGGGTGGAGGCCAGGAAGACCTTCGCCCGGTGCCCGAAGCTGTTGGTGCGGGCCTCGGCCAGTTGCACCGGGTCGCCCTCGCCGTCGACATCGCCCGGGTAGGCATCGACCTCGTCCATGAACACCCAGCGCGCCGGCATCGAGCGCAGGCCTACCGCCGAGTTGGCCCCGGTCAGGATCAGCTGCCCGCCCGGGAAGCGTTTGGCCAGAACCGTGTTGCCGCTGTCGCGCGAGCGCGACGGGCTGACCAGGTCCCTGAGCGCCGGGCTGTCCTCGATCAGCGGATCTATGCGCTGCTGGCTCAGCCGCTTGGCCAGGTCCACCGTCGGCTGTACCGCCAGCATCGGCCCCGGGGCGCGGTGAATGCAGTAGCCGATCCAGTTGTTGCCGCCCTCGGTGGCGCCCACCTGCGCCGGCTTCATGAACACGATGCGCCGGGCCGGATCGCTCGGGCTCAGCGCATCCATGATGCCCCGCATGTAGGGGGTGCGGGATGTGCGATAGGGCCCCGCTTCCGACGCCGCCCGCGAGGACAGCACCCGGTGCCGGTCGGCCCACTGCGACACCGTCAGCGCCGGGTCTGGCGCGAGCCCCTTCAGCCAGGCGGCCCTGATCTCCTTCGTCCCGTCCTCATCCGAGCTCAATCTCGATCTCCGCCAGCTCCGCGAGGTGCCGGCGGAGGTGGTGCTCCAGCACCTGCTCCATCAGATGGGGGTCCACGCCCAGCTCCGCCGCCATGTCGGCGGCGACCCGTGGCGGCCAGTTCATCCAGGCGTCGCGCTCGCGCCGGGCAAGGTCGAAGACCAGCGCGGTGGCCTTTGCCTTGTCGACCAGCTCGCCCTTCAGCTTGGCGAGCTTCACCTTCGCGGTCTGCGCGCCGATCATCTCGCGGGCCGCCCGCGCGCGCATGAAGGCAGACGGGCCCACGGGGCCGGCCTCGGCCAGGGTGTCGTCGACGGCCTTGCGGGCTGCGCGGGGGACAGACTTGCCGGCAGGGCGCCTTGTGGTCTGCTTCACCGGGTCGGTCTGCAGGTCCCACTCGCGGTCGGCCTTGACGGGATCGATCGTGCCGTCGGGCTCAAGCGTGATCCGGCCTGCGGCGATGGCCTTGCGCACCGCCTTTTCACTGACGCCCCGGTGCTGGGCATAGGCACGGCGGGAGAGTTTCATTGCATTTCTTCATCCATCGTCAGCAGTTTGTCCTGCCGCTCCGAGATCGCCGCAAGGGCGCCCCGATAGACGCTGGCAACGTCCACCACGATGGCCGATTCCGCCGCCGACATTTCCGTCGGAAGTTCCGCGCCGAGCACCAGTTGGGCGGTTTCATCTGCCCTGGTATGACCGGTGGCGATGATGAACAGGCCCTGCCGTTCCCCGATCTCGTCCATCTGCGCGAGAGCATCGCGAAGATCCGCAACGATACGCCCCGCCGCTGAAACCGACAGATCCATCCTGCGCAGCGCCGCCATGGTCGACAGGCAGGCAAGGTCGCGCCAGTCGAACCGCCGCCACGTGCCCCGGCGGGTCGGCTCGCTGGGTCGGAAGACCCCGCGCGATATCCACTGGTTCAGCTCGTCCCGCGTCACCCCGCAGGCGCGGGTGACCTCGTGGATTGTCCAGCTGTTCTTCATTGTCCGGTTTCTTCACCCATCGCACAACTGAGCCACGAGAACTCGAACCGCATGCGCCGCAACCAGGGGGACCACGCCGTTGCCACAGAGGCGAAGGCGGTCCACCCGCGCGGCCAGCCCATCAGCGCCTCGACGAAGGCTGGGTTCAGCGTGCGGGGCGTGTCGGAGGTATTCGCGCCAAGCCTCGAGGTCGCCGGGGCCAGGGGGGAATGCACGGTGAAGTTCGCCAACTGATCCATGTGTCTGCGTCCGGTGCCGTTCTTCTCCACATGTTCCCGGCTGTTCGCTCCCTTGGCATCGCGCGCCGCCGGGGTCGGCCACATGCGGCTGGCGTGTGTCAGGTCGGCCGCTTTCCTTTTGCCTGCGCTGGGCTTGTTGCCGTCGGTTGCCATCGGCGTCGGCCAGCGGCGCATGAGTTCCGTGCGGTTGCCCCCGCTCGACCGAAGCCCCGAGCAGGCGCGCGGGGTCGGCCAACGCGTCGCCTTCTCTATGCGCGAGGACGAACAACCGCTC
>JALTNO010000430.1:0-506 GCA_027000645.1 Paracoccaceae bacterium
TCGCGCGACACTACCTGCTGAGGTCGGACGGTGCAGAGGCAGGGCTGACGCCAGCGCTCATGCAATAATGCGGTACACTCGCCCGCGCTGGGCATCGGCAGGGCGATGCGGTCGTCACGCTGGGAGACGCGCGACAGGATCAGTATCTGGGTGTCGGTGAGTTCGGGCATGGCGTTGTCAGGCACCGCCGGATTGCATCATGATCGGAGGAGTCCCATGGGCCTGTCCCGTCGCGCCTATGCCCAGCACCGGGGCATCAGCGAGAAGGCGGTGCGCAAGGCCATCGCCACGGGCCGTATCACGCTTGAGCCCGACGGCACGATCGACCCGGTGAAGGCCGACCGCGAGTGGGACCTGCAGACCGATCCGGTGAAGCGGCGCGGCAGTCCCGCCCCCCGCTCTGCCCGCAAGGCCGTCGACGACACCCTCGCCGAGGCCGGCCCCGTGGGCCCCGCCGCCTTCATGCGCGCGCGGGCGGCGCGCGAGATGATCGGCGCCCAGACCGC
>JALTNO010000430.1:516-2414 GCA_027000645.1 Paracoccaceae bacterium
GACCGCGAAGGTGAAGCTCGCCAAGCTGAAGGGCGAACTGGTCGACAAGGCAAAGGCCACGGCACTTGTGTTCGACCTTGCCCGGCGCGAGCGCGATGCCTGGATGAACTGGCCGCCCAGGGTCGCCGCCGACATGGCGGCGGAGCTGGGCGTGGACGCCCATTTGATGGAGCAGGTGCTGGAGCACCACCTCCGCCGGCACCTCGCGGAGCTGGCGGAGATCGAGATTGAGTTCGGATGAGGACGGGACGAAGGAGATCAGGGCCGCCTGGCTGAAGGGGCTTGCGCCTGACCCGGCGCTGACGGTGTCGCAATGGGCCGATCGGCACCGGATCCTGTCCTCGCGGGCCGCTTCCGAGGCCGGGCCCTATCGCACCTCCCGCACCCCCTACATGCGGAGCATCATGGATGCGCTGTCGCCGAGCGATCCGGCGCGGCGGGTGGTGTTCATGAAGCCGGCCCAGGTGGGTGCCACCGAGGCCGGCAACAACTGGATCGGCTTCTGCATCCACCGCGCGCCGGGGCCGATGCTGGCGGTGCAACCGACGGTGGACCTTGCGAAACGCCTGTCGCAACAGCGCATCGATCCGCTGATCGAGGACAGCCCGGCGCTCAGGGACCTGGTCAGCCCGTCCCGTAGCCGGGATTCCGGCAACACGGTCCTGGCCAAGCGCTTTCCCGGCGGGCAGCTGATCCTGACCGGGGCGAACTCGGCGGTCGGCCTGCGCTCGATGCCGGCGCGCTGGGTATTCATGGACGAGGTGGATGCCTATCCCGGCGATGTCGATGGCGAAGGTGACCCGGTGCAACTGGCGGAAGCCCGCACCAACAGCTTCGGACATCGCGCGAAGATCTTCCTGGCCTCCACCCCGACGGTCACCGGGCTGAGCCGCATCGAGCGGGAGTTCGAGCTTTCGGACCAGCGCCGGTACTTCGTGCCGTGCCCCCATTGCGGTGGCCTGCAATGGTTGCAGTTCGAACGCCTGCGCTGGGAAAAGGGCCAGCCGGAAACCGCCCTCTACATCTGCGAGCACTGCGAAGAGCCGATCGAAGAGCGGTTCAAGACGCAGATGATGGCCGAGGAGAATGGCGCCTGCTGGCTGCCGACGGCTGACGAGGAAACCCGCGCGAAAGCCGAAGCGGCGGGCATTGTCGGCTTCCACATCAACGGCCTCTACTCGCCGCTGGGCTGGCTCAGCTGGGCGGCCATTGCCCGAAAGTGGGAAGAGGCAAAGGGGAACGACTCGGCCTTGAAGACACTGAAGAACACCATCCTGGGCGAGACCTGGGCCGAAAGCGGCGAGGCGCCGGACTGGCAGCGGCTTTACGAGCGCCGCGAGCGCTGGGCGGCGGGCAAGGTGCCGGAGCGAGGCCTGTTCCTGACGGCAGGCGCCGACGTGCAGAAGGACCGGATCGAGGTCGATGTCTGGGCCTGGGGGCGGGGGCTGGAAAGCTGGCTGGTGGATCACGTCGTCATCGAGGGTGGGCCGGCCGATCCGGCCTGCTGGCAGGAGTTGAGTGAACTTCTCGGCCGCACCTGGCCCCACGAAAACGGCGCGCAGATGCAGATCGGCAAGCTGGCGATCGATACGGGGTATGAATCCGCGGCCGTCTACAGCTGGGCCCGCCAGCAGACCGGCGCGCAGGTCGCCCCGGTGAAGGGCGTCGAGGGGTTCAACCGCGCCTCACCTGTCACGGGGCCGACCCTTGTCGATGCCACCGAGGGCGGCAGGCGCATCCGGAGGGGCGCGAAGCTCTGGACCGTCGCCACGGCGGTGTTCAAGTCCGAGACCTATCGCTTCCTGCGCCTGCCGCGACCGACCGGTGAAGACATCGATGCCGGCCAGGGCTTCCCGCCCGGCTCCATCCACCTGCCCGACTGGATCGACAGCGAGTGG
>JALTNO010000431.1 GCA_027000645.1 Paracoccaceae bacterium
TGCATGGCGGTGGGGAAGGTGTCGTTCGAGGACTGCCCCATGTTCACGTGGTCGTTGGGATGCACCGGATCCTTGGACCCGATCTGCCCGCCGAGGATCTCGATGGCGCGGTTGGCGATCACCTCGTTGGCGTTCATGTTCGACTGCGTCCCCGATCCGGTCTGCCAGACCACCAGCGGGAAGTTGTCGTCGAAGCGGCCCTCGATCACCTCGCCCGCGGCCTGGATGATGGCATCGGCGATCTTCGGGTCAAGTCGGCCGCCGGCCTTGTTGGCCATGGCGCAGGCCTTCTTGACCACGCCCAGCGCGCGGATGATCGGCACCGGCTGGCGTTCCCAGCCGATGGGGAAGTTCATCAGGCTGCGCTGGGTCTGGGCGCCCCAGTACTTGTCGGCGGGCACTTCGAGCGGGCCGAAGCTGTCGGTTTCGGTGCGGGTCTGCTGGGACATGGGACTCTCCGTCTTGCATGCGGCTGCATGCCGTTTACCCAGCCCCGGGCGCGGGCGCAATCGGCCAGTTGCGCGCGGATCGTCCCGGCACGGCCGGCCATGCGCGGGGCAGGGGGCGAATGGAACGTTGTGGCATCGCCCTCAACCTGTAAGATGGGACGCGTACCGGCACTCACCCGGCTGCAGGAAGGGATGCCCGATGCGACCCAGAGAGAAACGACGCCAGGCGGCGGTGTTGCTGAGCTTCCTTGTCGGCGCATTGCTGGCGCTCGTGCCGGTCGCGGCATCGATGGCCCGCGCCGGCGACCTTGCGGATGTGCCGATTTCGGCCTTCGTCGGCGACTACGTGGGCGAGGCGGAAGTGATCAATGCCGACGGCACGAGAGCGCACCGGAACCTGAGCGTGCAGATCCGCGAAACGAAGAACGGGTTCACGGTGGCATGGACGACGGTGACTCACAAGCCATCGGGCAAGACCACCGAGAAATCCTATGAAATCGAGTTCCGCCCCTCGGCGCGGCACGGCATCTATTCCGCCGCCATGCGCCGCAACGTGTTCGGGCACGAAGTGCCTCTCGACCCGATGAAGGGCGAACCCTATGTCTGGGGGCGGATCGTGGGAAAGACGATGACCGTCTATTCGCTGTTCATCGACGATGATGGCGGCTACGAGATACAGAAATACGACCGGACGTTGGCCGAGGGCGGACTGGAGCTTAGCTTCGCCCGGTTCCGCAACGGCGAGAAGCTCAAGACCGTCACGACGTTCCTGAAAAGGATGTAGGCCTGAAAAGGATGCAGGGCGCCGCCGGGCCGGGGTGCTACTTGCGAAACTTGTCCAGCGAAACGATTTCGGCGTCGGGGCGGGAGTCGGGACGGGACTCGTCGGGTTCGGGCGCCGTTTCGGGTTCGGCCGCCTGCTCTTCCCCGTCCTCGTCCAGCACCACCTCTTCCTCGTCTTCGGCCGCCTCGAAGCGCAGGCCGAACTCGACCGAGGGATCGACGAAGGTGCGAATCGCATCGAAGGGGATATAGAGCGTCTCGGGCGAATCGCCGAAGTTGAGCGTCACCGAAAAGCCGTCCTCGTCCACTTCGAGATTGTCGAACCAGTGCTGCATGACCACCGTCATGTCGCCGGGATAGCGCTCGGCCAGCCAGTCGGCGATGCGCACGCCGGGATGGCGGGTATCGAAGGTGATGAAGAAGTGATGCTGTCCGGGCAGGCCATGCGCGGCCACGTCGCGCAGGACGGTGCGGATCAGGCCACGCATGGCCTGGTGCATGAGATTACCGTAGTCGATACCTTCCGACATCTTCGCCATCCGCCTTTTGCGCCAGCATACGGGATTCGGAGGGAAACGAAAGGCCGCAGGCAAGGGAAAGCGGAAAGGCTCCGCGCGCCGGATCGCGATGGCGGGCAGGGCCGCCGGTCCGGCAGGCAAGGCATTGAAAACGGGGGGAAAGTGCAGGCTTCTGTTGCCAGGTGCCTGCGAACCCCGCCTTACACGGCTAGGTATAAGGACTTGAGATTTTCGGTCTTTCGGACTGCTTAGGCAGCCAGAGCGACCGGAGCACGATTGTCGTTGGCAATTATGCTTCATGGACCGATAACGGTGGTACCTCACCGGGGCAAAGCCACGCCTTTACACGTTCGTCGATCCTGTTTCGGCCCCGTCTTCCCCCAACGAAGGATCTGGTGGAGCCGCCGGGTACCGCCCCCGGGTCCGATCCGCTTATTCCGCGCGCGTTTATGCCCATAGTCCCCGAGGGGACACGCCCAATATAAGGCCGGTGCAGGGGCTTTTGAAGGGGCAATCGCAGCCATGTCCGCCGAAGGGGCGGCTTTGCCGGCAGGATGCGCGGCTGTCACGGTCCGGCCACAAAGAGGCCGCGATTCGTCACTAGCCTTCCCGCCCTGACCCGAATGCAAAGCAGGAGAAGACCGATGTTGCGATTCG
>JALTNO010000432.1 GCA_027000645.1 Paracoccaceae bacterium
TATCTGGACCGGGGCCGGGGCCGATACGCTGATCTACAAGGAGAACGACCCCACGCTATGGTATGACGGCACCTATTACTACGGCCTGGGCGACAGCCATGACATCGTGCAGGATTTCGATGTCACGCAGGACCGGCTGGACTTTACCGAGATCGCCTCGGTCACCTCGCTTGCCGATCTGACGATCACCGCGCAGGCCGATGGCGATGCGCTGATACACTGGGACAGCGGTCGGTTCGACGTGGCCGACATCACGATCGAGCTGCGCGGCGTGACCCAGGCGGAGGTGACGGCGGACCTGTTCCTCTTCGCCTGAGGCCGCAGGCAAGGATCTGACCGGCCCGCACGGGGCACGGTCGGCGCGACCGGAAGGAGCCGCGCCACCAGTTCAAGGGAGAGCGGTCGGGAGTAACGTCCCGAATCACGCCGCTTTCCCAGGCCGGGGCCCCCTCGCTTCCCGGCAAGGCCGCGCCCGTTTCCCCCAACGGCGGGCGCGGCCGCTTTTTCGGGATACATCCCCCCTTTTCGGTTTGCGTTGCCGGCGCGCCGGCATTCCCGCGGGGGTCAGCCCGAAGAGGCCTGCCGCAGCAGGTCGATGGCGTCGGGGCGCTCGAGTATGGCCCGCTGCACGTCCAGCCCGTGCTCGGCGCGGCCATGTTCGGGCAGCAGCGCGCCCAGCCGGTCGATCAGCTCGGGCGGCAGAAGCGGGCGGGTGCGGGAATCGATCAGCGTCGATTCGGCGGCGATGCCCTCGGCATAGATGATGTGATGGCGGTCGAAGAGGATCTGGAAATATTCCAGGAACCCGCCTTCGCGCACCCGCACGGTGTCGTCGTTGATCAGGTGGCGGGCCTTGACCAGGATCTCGGGCCGGCCGACGCCCAGCCGATCGCTGCGCTGATAGACGAACAGTCGGTGTTCGGGGCTGACCACCAGTTCGTTTTCATTGTTGAGAACGCCGGGCGCGATCACGATCGGGGCCAGCTCGCCCACCGCGCGCACCGTGGTGGAGCCGATCCAGCGCACCTCCTGCGGGCCGTCGTCGCGGGTCAGGACGCGGTCGCCGGGGCGGATCAGTTCCACCGGCTTCTGCTCGCCCGTGGCCATGGTGATGCGGGTGCCGCGGGTGAACGAAACGCAGGCCGTCTGGGCAAAGCGGCGGTGGACGTGCCGGCGGTCGAACCCGACGAGGGCATAGTCGGTCTTGGGCGTCAGGGGGGCCAGCGGCATGACGAAGATGGCCGAGATCATCCAGACCTCGTCCACCTCGACAAGAATGATGGCTTCGATATTGCGGCCGTCCTGGGACATCAGGGTGACGACGCAGTCCAGGTGAAGCATCGCCCCCGGCGTGCCGGCCTCGCTGTCGTCGCCGATGCAGAAGCCGCCCCCTTCGGTGCTGACGAGCGCAAGCCGCATCTGCCGCGCCCCTTCGCGCAGCTGGTAGGTGTCGTCGAGCACGAGTTCTTCCATGTCGGTCATCCCGTCGCCAAGGTTGGCGCCGGCGGAGACGAAAAGCGCCTCTCCCGGATATACGGAAATGCTTTGCTGGAGCGAATTCGGCATCGTTCTGCTCGCCATCCCTGGTTTCGGTCCGTCCTGCCACTGTTGCGCCACGGGCATGGCTTGCCCGGTACAGCTCCGAGATTATCCCCGGATTATGACCAATCTTGGACTGACGCCTGGTCAATTGCTGGCAATTCGACCGGTTGCGATGTTAATGAGCGTGACCGGGAAAGAAAAGGACGGGAGGATCGGACATGGACATGGGGATTTCGGGCAAGCTGGCGCTGGTCTGTGCATCCAGCCGCGGGCTTGGCCTTGGCTGTGCCGAGGCGCTGGCGGCCGAAGGGGTGAACCTGGTGATGAACGCGCGCGGGGCCGAGGCGCTCGAGGCCGCGGCCGAGGCCATCCGCCGCGCCCACGGGGTCGAGGTGCGCACCGTGGCGGTGGATGTCACCACCCCCGAGGGGCAGCAGGCGGTGCTCGAGGCGGCGGAGGGGGCCGAGATCCTCGTGAACAATGCCGGCGGGCCGCCGCCGGGCATGTGGACCGACTGGGAGCGCGAGGACTTCATCAAGGCGCTGGATGCGAACATGCTGACGCCGATCGCGCTGATCAAGGGGCTGGTGCCGGCCATGATGGAGCGCGGCTGGGGCCGGGTGGTGAACATCACCTCGCAGGCGGTGCGGGCGCCGATCCCGGTTCTGGGCCTGTCCAATGCCGCGCGCGCCGGGCTGACCGGATATGTCGCCGGCACCGCCCGCCAGGTGGCCGCAAGCGGCGTGACCATCAACAACCTGCTGCCGGGCATCCACGCCACCGACCGTGCCGATGCGCTGGACGAATCGGTGGCCCGCGCCGAGGGGATCACGATGGAAGAGGCGCGCGCGGCATTGG
>JALTNO010000433.1 GCA_027000645.1 Paracoccaceae bacterium
GAGGGCATGACCATGCTGGTGGTCACCCACGAGATGGGCTTTGCCCGCCAGGTGGCCAACCGGGTGATCTTCATGGACCAGGGGCAGATCGTGGAGCAGAACGAGCCCGAGGAGTTCTTCAACAACCCGCAGAGCGAACGGACCAAGTTGTTCCTCAGCCAGATCCTCGGCCACTGATCGCCAGAGCGGAAAGGGGAAGGGCCGGGCAGTGCGCCCGGCCCTTTGTCATTCGCCCATCAGTTCGCGGGGCACCACGAAATCCAGCACCTCTCCGCCGCGCCACTTGATGCGGTCCCAGCTGTCCTCTTCGAACCGCAGGACCAGCGTCGCGCCGGTCGGAAAGTCCTCGAAGCGCGGATGTTCGGGGGGCTCGGCCACGATGCCCTGGGCAAATCCCGAAATGCCCGGATTGTGGGCCAGAAGAAGGACCGTGTCGCCACTTGCGCGTGACAGGGCGCGCAGGATCTGGTTGGCGGTGGCGCGGTAGAGCTCGGGCAGGTATTCCACCTTCGCATCCAGCCGCAGGTGCCCGAAGGTTTCCTTGGTGCGGATGGCGTCCGAGCACAGCACCTGATCGGGAAGGTAACCCTTTTCCCGCAGCCAGTTTCCGAGTGCCTCGGCGGAGCGGCGTCCGCGCTTGTTGAGGGGGCGGTCGTGGTCGTCGAGGCCCGGGTGATTCCAGCTCGACTTGGCGTGACGCATCAGGATCAGGGTCTTGGTCATTTCGGGTGAAACGCTTTCATGTGCAGGGCGGATTGCTCCGGTTGTCGATCGGCGCCGCGACTCAGCGGACAGGCCAGCCGTGCGGCGCACCCGTTCATCATACAGGTATTCCCCGCCGGTGTGTCCAGATGACTGTGGCAACCTGCCACGTCATAGGGGTGGCCTTCGCGCAGCGCTCCGACGGGACAGGCGGAAATGCAGGGGCGGTCGGCGCAGCTGATGCAGGGAGAGGGGGCGCCGCCGGCAGGAATGGCGATTTCCTCGTTCAGGTGAAGCGCCCCGCGATACGAGATCATCAGCCCCACGGCATCGTGCACCAGCATGCCCGTGGGGCTCTGGAATGCGCGGCCCGACTTGAGCGCCCAGTCGGTGAAGGGCTGGTGCGGCGGTCCTCCGAACGGGTAGAGCGCCCGGGCGCCGAATCTTTTCGCCAGCCCGCCGACCACCCGCCTTGACCAGCGATCGACCGGATCGGGGGCTCTGTCGGCCGCTTCGGGCGAGCCGCGAAAGACAGGCCAGAAGCCGGCACCCGCGCCCAACAGGATCAGCGTGCCGTGACCGGGTCCGCGTGCGCCGGAGCGGGCCGGGTGCAGCGCGCCCATGACATCAAGCCCCTCGCCTCGTGCGGCCTGTTCGATCAGGTCGAAGATGCGGCCGCCGGTGGTGGAGGGCGTATCGGTCAATCGTCCGGCCGGATCAGGGACCCGGCGCCATGTTCGGTGAACAGTTCCAGCAGGCACGCATTCGGCGCGCGCCCGTCGAGGATGACGACCGCGCGCACGCCGCCTTCGATCGCGGCCAGCGCGGTTTCGGTCTTGGGTATCATGCCGCCGGCGATCACTCCGTCGCGGATCATCCGCCGGATGTCCTCGGCCTTGAGCTCGGTCACCACCTCGCCACGCGCATCCTTGACCCCGGGGACGTCGGTCAGCAGCAGGAGCCGGTCGGCCTTCAGCGCCGCGGCGATGGCGCCGGCCGCCGTGTCGCCATTGACATTGAAGGTTTCGCCGCCCCGCCCGGCGCCGAGAGGGGCGATGACCGGGATCATGTCGCTGGCAAACAGCGTCTGCAGCAGTTGCGGGTTCATCTCGGCCGGCATGCCCACGAGGCCCAGCGCGGGGTCGGCCTGATCGCAGATCATCAGTCGTGCGTCCTTGCCCGACAGCCCCACGGCCATGCCGCCCTGGGCATTGATGGCCTGAACGATGCGCTTGTTGACCAGGCCCGAGAGGACCATCTCGACCACTTCCATGGTTTCCTTGTCGGTCACCCGCTTGCCCCCCACGAATTCCGAGGCGATGTCGAGCCGTTTCAACATGGCATTGATCATCGGCCCGCCGCCGTGAACGACGACCGGATTGACCCCCACCTGCCGCATCAGCACGACATCGCGGGCAAAGCTTTCCATCGCCTCGTCGCTGCCCATGGCATGGCCTCCGAGCTTGATGACCACGATGGCGTCGTTGTAGCGCTGCAGGTAGGGCAGGGCGTGCGAAAGCGTGTGGGCGGTTGCAATCCAGTCGCGTTTCATGGGGCGTGTCTTCATGGGTCCGGTCATCCGTTTGCTCCGGTGGTGTCACGGAATGGAGTGCTGTGCAAGATGGATGGGCGAGTTGACCAGGGGGGCGCTGCCCCCCTCCTGGCCTGTCGGCCAGTTCACCCCCCGGAGTATTTCGGGCAAGATGAAGGTCTGGCGGATCAGGTGAGATCGGCGATGATCGCGCGCAGGGTCGGGATGCCTTCGCCCTTGGCCGAAGAGGTCATCACGATCTCGGGGAAGGCGGCGGGGTGGCTTGCAAGGGCGCTTCGGACCTGCGCCAGCACCCGGTTGCGGTCCTTGGCCTTTACCTTGTCGGCCTTGGTCAGCACGCACTGGAAGGTGACGGCGCTGGCGTCGAGGAGGGCGAGGATTTCTTCGTCCACCGCCTTGACCCCGTGGCGGGCGTCGATCAGCACGAAGGCGCGGCGAAGCGTGGAGCGACCGCTCAGGTACCGTTTGAGAAGGCGCTGCCAGCGTTCCACCACCTTCACCGGTGCATTGGCGTAACCATATCCCGGCAGGTCCACCAGGTAGTGGCTGCGCCCCAGCGTGAAGTAGTTGATTTCCTGTGTGCGCCCCGGTGTGTTCGATGCGCGGGCAAGGCCCCTGCGTCCGGTCAGGGCGTTGATGAGGCTGGATTTGCCCACGTTCGAGCGGCCGGCAAAGCAGACCTCGACCCGATCGGCCGGGGGCAGCCCGGACAGGGCCACCACGCCCTTCAGGAAACTCACCTCGCCGGTAAGGAGTTTCCGGCCACGTTCAAGTGCGTCCTCGTCCGGCGTTTCAGCAAGCGGAAAGTCGAGCTGCATCAGCCGACGACCTCGACCGGGTCGCCTTCGCGCAGGGTTCCGCCTCGGGTGACCTTTGCATAGACGCCGCAATTCTGGTGCCCCCAGCCCTCGCGCAGCGCCCGAAGCGTGTCGGCATCGCGTTCGCCGATTTCCGGGTTGGCGGTGGTGGCCGAGCAGCGGGCGATCCGTTCGACGACTTCCACTTCGACCTCGCCGAGTCGGATCGTCTTCCAGATCCAGTCGTTTTCGGCCCAGGGGGCAAGCCCTTCGATCAGCAGGTTGCCGCGCCAGCGGAGAGGAGAGATGTCCTGCCCCAGGCGCGCGGCCACCTCGCGGTGCGAGGCGAGATTGATGATCGAAATCGACGGGAAATCGGTATCGGTCATGGGGGTGTCGCCGGCCCGTACCAGCCGGGCCGGAAGCAGGCGGTTGCCGTTGGAAATCGGCATCACCCACTGGATGAACCTGTTCGCGTCGTCTTCGTTGTCGGGATCGATGGTCAGGTCCGGCCGGTCGGGGTGGCGAAGCGTGATGGTTCGTCGCCAGGGATCGACATGCGTCCAGATCGCCTGCAGCCGCGGGGATTTGGCCCCGCGTGAAAATTCGGTGCAGGGCTGCCAGCGGGGGTTGTCGATATCGAAGCACGAGCGTTCATGCGCCACGGCCCAGCGCCTGTCCCACGGGATTGCCTGCCCGGGCGCGAGCTTCACCATGTCGATGCGCTCGCGCCCGTGCGACTTGATCGGGTGACGCCAGATTTCCGCGACGCGGGCGGTCATTTCTTCTCGGCCTTGGGCTTGCGCTTGAAGCTGGTCCGGATGTTGGCGAACAGGTCCGGGCGTTTCCCGTGGATGGACATGATCGAATACTGCTGGATGAAGGTGATGGTGTTGTTGGTGATCCAGTAGAGCACCAGCCCGCTGGCGAAGCGGCCCAGCATGAACATGAATACCCAGGGCATCCAGGCGAAGATCATCTGCTGCGTGGGATCGGTGGGCGCGGGGTTCAGCTTCTGCTGGAGCCACATGGATATCCCCAGAAGCAGCGGCAGGATGCCGATGAAGATCGTGGCCATGAGCGAGCCGGGTTCCGGTCCGCTCCACGGCAGGAGGCCGAACAGGTTGAACAGCGATGTCGGGTCCGGCGCGCTGAGATCCTGGAAGGGACCGAACCACGGTGCCTGGCGCAGCTCGATGGTGACGAAGATCACCTTGTAGAGCGAGAAGAAGATCGGAACCTGAAGCAGGACCGGCAGGCAGCCCGCAGCCGGGTTCACCTTTTCCTTCTTGTAGAGTTCCATCATCGATTGCTGCAGTTTCTGCCGGTCGTCGCCCGCAGCTTCCTTGAGCGCCTCCAGTTGCGGCTGGAGTTCCTTCATCTTGGCCATCGAGATGTAGGACTTGAAGGCGAGCGGCAGAACGATTGCCTTGATGATGATCGTCAGGCCGA
The DNA here is from genome assembly GCA_027000645.1 of Paracoccaceae bacterium. Lineage (GTDB taxonomy): Bacteria > Pseudomonadota > Alphaproteobacteria > Rhodobacterales > Rhodobacteraceae > Jhaorihella. The sequence goes on from JALTNO010000433.1 coordinate 4,504, forward strand.
TGATCGACCAGCCCATGTTGCCGATCAGGGCGTTGAGGTTGTGCAGCAGCCAGAAGATCGGCTTGGTCAGGAAGAAGAACCAGCCCCAGTCGATGCTGTCCACGAAGCGATCGACCCCGGCCTTCTGATAGTCGCGGATCGTGGCCCATTCCTTGGCGCCCGAGAACAGCCGGGTCGTGGCGGTGCTGCTGGCGCCATCGGCAAGCGTCTGCGTCGGCAGCATGGCCGTGGTCTGGTAGATCTTGCGCTGCGGGTCGAAGGTGGCCACGGACTTGAAGGACTCGCCACCGGCCGGGATCAGCGTGGACATCCAGTAATGGTCGGTGAACCCGATCCAGCCACTGTTCTCGACATTGGTTATCTCGGTCGGCCCACCCCACTGGGGGGAGTTGGCATAGTCGCGCATGTCCTTGTACTTGGCTTCGGTGAGTTCGCCGTCGGCCATGGCGATCAGGCCTTCATGCAGGATGAAGAACTTCTTGAGATCTGACGGTTCACCCTCCTTGCCGGTCCCGCTGCGGGCGAGGATGCTGTAGGGGGCAAGGCTCACGGTTCTGCCCGAGCGGTTCTCGACCGTCTGGACGACGGTGAACATGAACTTGTCGTCCACCGAGATCTCGCGCCGGAAGATCAGGCCCTTGCCGTTGTCCCAGGTCAGCGTCACCGGGCTGTCCGGGGTCAGTCTCGCGCCCGGTTGCACACGCCACTCGGTGTTGGGGCCGGGCACCTCGTCGATGGCCAGTCCCTGCCCGGGGGCCCAGCCATAGACGGCATAGAAGTTTTCGGGCTGGTCGGCCGGGGTCAGGACCCGGACGATATCGGCATCGTCTTCGATCGAGACGCGATAATTCTTCAGCGACAGGTCGTCGATGCGCCCGCCCAGAAGCGAGATCGTGCCGGTCAGGCTGGGAGTGTCCACCGGAATGCGCGGCGCCTTGGCCAATGCGCTGTCGGCGCTATCGGGGCGGGCGGCGCTGCCGGCGTCGGCCGCCGGTGCCGAACTCGCCGGGGCGGTGGCAGGGGCCGCCGGCGCCTCCGGCGTGCCCTGTGTCGTTGCGGTGGCCGGTTGTTCGGCGATGGTCTCCGGCTCCGGCGGGGGAAAGAGCAGGAACCAGACGAGGATCACCAGAAAGCTGAGCGCGGTTGCAAGGATGAGATTCTTGTTCTGATCGTCCATCGGGGACAGCCACCTTGTGCCGAGGATAACAAGGGTGCGTTCAACAGAGTGCGGCCTCAAAGGTCAAGCGGATTCGCTTCGATTGGCAGGTCACTGTCGCCCCTACACCTACACGATCGTGCGATCTTCAGCCGGTTTTCCGCTGAATTGGCGGGGCATCCTGCAATTTCGCCCTGTGGGCGGCGATCCAGGCGGTGGTATCGGCGAAGGGCATGGGACGGCCTATGCCGAAACCCTGAACATGATCGCAGCCGAGCTGGGCGAGAAGCGCATGCTCCCCCACCGTTTCGACGCCTTCGGCCAGCGTTTCCAGGTCCAGCCTTTCGGCGAAGGTGAGAATTGCACCGATCATGCGCTGTTGATCGGGATCACGGTCGGCGCGCGTGACGAAGGAGCGGTCGATCTTGATCCGCGAGACCGAGAACCGCCGGATGGCCGAGATGGAGGCGCGGCCGGTGCCGAAATCGTCCAGCTCGATCGCACAGCCCATCGCGCCCAGCTCGGCGATGTTGCGCAGAACCGTGTCGTCGGGCCGGTCCGCCACCACCGTTTCCAGGATTTCGATGCCCAGGCGGTCCGGAGTCAGCTGGAAGCGGTCCAGCTCCCACCGCACGCGGTCGGCAAGCGAGGGGTCGCGCAGTTCTTCGGTGGCGAAATTGATCGCGACCCTGGGCACGGCAACACCGGCCGCGTCCCAGCTGCGCAACGCCTCCAGTGCGTGGTGGAGCATGACCTGACCCATCCGGGGCATCAGCCCGGCTTCGGCCATGGCCGGAAGGAAGGCATCGGGGGCCAGCGTGCCAAGCTGCGGGTGCTCCCAGCGGACCAGCGCCTCGAACCCCGACACCTGGCCGGTATCGGTCGAGATCTGCGGCTGGAACCAGGGACGGATCTGCCCGGTTTCCAGCGCTTCCGTCGCTTCGAGCGCGAGTTGACGGCTGCGCCCAGGGCGCAGGGGCATATCGTCGGCAAAGGCCCGAATCGAGGACGGTCCGTTCTGCCGGGCCTCGGCCAGCGCCGAGGCGGTGGCCTCGAACCAGTCGGTTGCCGTCGGGCCGGGCGAGCGGTTGCGCATGCAGAACCCGATCGAACAGGAAACGTAAAGCGTCATTCCGTCGATATGCGCGGGTTCCTCGATCGCGGTCTGAAGCCGGCCGGCCAGCTGGATGCACAGTTCCAGGTCGAGTTGCCGGACCGGCGCCAGGCAGATCGCAAAGCGGTTGTCGTCCAGCCGGGCCACCACATCGCCCGTGCGCAGCGCCGATGTCAGGCGGTCGCCGCAATATCGGGCAAGCGCCGTCGCCGCTTCGGCCCCGTGGCGGTCGCAGATCAGGTCGAAATCGTCGAGATGAAGCAGAAAGCAGGCCGAACGCAGCCCGGTTCCGTTGGTTTCCGCGGTAATGCGCCGCAATGCCTCGTCGAAGCCGTCGCGCAGCATCAGGCCCGTGGCGCCGTCGCGGCGCGTGCTTCTTCGAGGATCCAGTGCGCCGGTCATGGCCATGGCCAGCGGCAGACCGAGGGCCAGCAGGATCAGCGCGGTTTCGCCGCCGGCCCAGAACGCGCCGAGCACCAGCGCCGGCAGGAAGGCGAGCATCGGCGGGCCGGTCAGCACCGGCAGGAGCCGATCGCGGAATTGCAGCAGTTTTCCCGGCAGCCTTCGCATCCTTCGCCCTTTCCCCTCAGGCCTGTTGCCGGCCGAGATTATGCGAAGGGTCTGACCGCCGCGTTAACGCAGGTCGGGGATGTCGTCCAAATGCCCCGCATTTCGGCGGGAGCGCAGTTCAAGCCCCTGGAAATCCCACAGTTTCGGGTCCAGAAGGTGCGATGGGCGCGCATTCATCAGGGCCCGGAACATCACCTGCCGGCGACCGGGGCTGTTGCGTTCCCACTGGTCGAGAATCGCCTTCACCTGCTGGCGTTGGAGCCCGTCCTGGCTTCCGCACAGGTCGCAGGGGATGATCGGGTAGTTCATGGCGCGGGCGAATTTCTCGCAGTCGGACTCGGCCACGTGGGCCAGCGGGCGCAGCACGAAAAGATCTCCTTCCTCGTTCACCAGCTTCGGCGGCATGGTGGCCAGCCGCCCGCCGTGAAAGAGGTTCATGAAGAAGGTCTCGAGGATGTCATCGCGGTGATGACCCAGAACCACCGCCGAGCAGCCCTCTTCGCGGGCGATGCGATAGAGATTGCCCCGGCGCAGGCGCGAGCACAGCGCGCAGTAGGTCCGCCCCTGGGGGATCTTTTCCTTCACCACCGAATAGGTATCCTGATACTCGATCCGGTGCGGCACCTGCATCCGTTCGAGAAACTCGGGCAGCACGGTCGAGGGAAAGCCCGGCTGACCCTGATCGAGATTGCAGGTCAGCAGATCCACCGGCAGCAGGCCGCGCCATTTCAGCTCGTGCAGCACTGCCAGAAGGGTGTAGGAATCCTTGCCGCCGGACAGGCAGACGAGCCAGCGGTCGCCGCGCCGGGCCATGCCGTATTGTTCGATCGCCTCGCGGGTCTGGCGCAGGATCCGCTTGCGCAGCTTCCTGAACGCGGTGGTGGAGGGCGCGCCGGCCAGCAGCGGGTGAATGTCGTCCTTGTCGTCGCGCATGGGGGCCGTCCTTTCGGTTGCGGCTGCCATAGGCGTGGCGGCCTGCGCTCGTCAAGGTGCTGACCGGGACGGCGGCCCATCGGCACGGGCCGGTCATGTGCGGGCAATCTGCTCGGGCGGCATGGCAAGGGTGCGCATGCCGGCCCGTGCCGTGAAATTCAGTAGCCGCCCTTGCGCCGGCTTTCCGGCAGCCCCGCGATCCTGCCGCCCTGCTTGGACGGGTCCAGCGGGAAAAGGTCGTAAAGATCCTTCTGCTTGATCTTTTCGCCCCAGGCCGCGCTCATGGCCTTGATGATCGTGCGGGTGTTGGGCTGGTTCCCGCGATTGTTGAAATATTCGTCGCGCAGGTAGTTGATGACGTCCCAGTGCCGGTCGGTCAGCTCGATATGCTCGTTCCGTGCCATGACCCTGGCCATGTCCTCGGACCAGTCGTCCTGGTTGACCAGATAACCCTGTTCGTTGGTCTCGATGGTCCTGCCCTCGAATTCAAAGGACATGCGTTCTCCTCCCGCGTTTCCCGGCATGCGCCGATCCATTCACACATTCCAATTTTTGATTTTAACGGTAGAGGGGATTCGGTCAAGCCTGATCGTCGTCCTTGCAGTCGTCGCGGGCAGAGCCGGGTTCGGGTACCGGGTCGTAGCCGCTGCCGCCCAGGGGGTGACAGCGACCGATGCGGCGGATGGCCAGCCAGCCGCCCCTGAGCGCGCCGTGCTTCTCCAGCGCCTCCAGCGCATAGACCGAGCAGGTCGGCTGATAGCGGCACCCGTGCCCCACCCATGGCGACAGCACGAGCCGGTAGAACCGGATCGGCAGGGCTAGGAGGCGGGCCATGATGGTCATTCTCGGGCGCCGTGCAGTTTGTTCACTGCGAATGTAAGGTCTCTTGCCAGCGCATCAAAGGGGCGCGAGACCGTCGCATCGCGGCGACCGATCAGGACATAGTCCCAGCCTTCGCGCCCCAGTTCGGACAGAACCCGGCGGGCAACCTCGCGCAGCCGCCGCCGCGCCCGGTTGCGGGTCACCGCGTTGCCGATCTTCTTCGAACAGGTGAAGCCGACGCGGATGCCGTCCCCCTCGCCGGGGGGGCGCTTGCGCGCCTGCACGATCATGCCGGGGGTCGCGACCGCGCGGCCGCGCGCGGCGGCCAGAAAGTCGCGCCTATTGCGCAGGGTAGTCAGGGCAGGGCGCGCGGAAACGG
>JALTNO010000434.1 GCA_027000645.1 Paracoccaceae bacterium
GGCATCTGGTTCCGGATGTCGCGCATCACCGGGAAGAAATCCTGCCGGCGTGCATTGATCGGAACATAGCGTTCACCCACCACGGTGCCACCGCGTTGCGCCAGAAGATCGCGCATGATGCGGTTGGACTCGCGCGGATAGACGTAATCGGATCCGACGAAATAGAACCGCGTGCCATAGGTTTCGCACAGATAGTCGCACAGCGCGAGCGAGTTCTGATTGGGCGCGGCACCAGTGTAGATGATGTTGGGGGAATACTCGAACCCTTCGTAGAGGGTCGGGTACCACAACAGGCCATTGAGACGTTCGACAACGGGCAGCACGGCCTTTCGGCTCGACGATGTGTAACACCCGAAAATGTTTGAAACGCCATCCTCGGTCAGCAGTTTGCGCGCCAATGTACGAAACATGGCATTGTCCGAACCGGGGTCGCAGACGACGGGAACGATCTCCCGCCCGTTGACGCCGCCGTTGGCGTTGATTTCCTCGATCGCGATCATCGTGCCGCGGTACTGGGTTTCCTCGATCAGTTCCATGAAACCCGATTTCGAGAACAGGACGCCGACCCGCCAGGGTTCGCCCGTGATCATATCATTCGGATATGCAGCCAACTCCCCCTCCCCTCGCTAATGGATCAAACGCCGCCGCCGCTGCGCGTACGGCTGAACGAGGCGAGCCCCTGCAAGCCAGACACCGGCAACAGGGCACCGAACCCTGAGATCGTAGTCCTTTTTTTCACTTTTGACCATATTCCTGACCACCATCGGGTGGTCCGGGCCTTTCGGCCCGCGGTGCCTGGCACGGGAATCCGGCCGCCGCGGGCGAGCGCGTGGGCGAAAGAGTCGCGTATCGCTCCGGGCCTTCGGAGACCTGGAAAATGGTGCCGGACCCGCGAGAGTTCGCCGCCGAAGGAGCGGATGCGCGTTCACCTTCCGGCCTCCACGCCCTGCCGGTGCCGGGCGAGGCGGGGCCAATAGATCTCGACCAGCACCGATCCGGTCACCACGACGATGGCAAAGACCTGCAACAGCGACAGCGACGTTCCCAGGAAGGTGACGGCAAGGGCCGCGGCGATGACCGGCTTGAGAAAGAACAGATAGCTCGCGCGGGTGATGTCCGCCGCCGCCGCGAGCCCTCCGATCCACAGGAACTGGGTGATGGTGGTGTTCCACAGGGCCAGAACCAGGATCCAGGTCGACTCGGTGCCGGGGCGCTCGAACAGGGTCAGGGGATCGACCCGGACGCCGAAGGCCAGACCGACGCCGATCCACAGGCCGATCCCGCCGATCATCATCGACAGGGCCGTGACATTGAGCGCCCCGTAACGCACCACCAGCGGCCGCACGCGCACCGCGTAGAAGGCACCCAGCACCGCGCAAAGCAGCGTCAGCAGCACTCCCCAGATGGAATCGCGCCCGGCGATCAGCTTGTCGATCAGCCCGTCGGTTATCAGCAGAGCCAGCCCGGCAAAGGCAAAAAGCCCGGTGATGATCTTGACCGCCGAAAGCGGCTGACCGTTGACGATCAGGCTGGCCAGCCCGACAAAGATCGGGATGGTGGTGACCAGTGTCGCCACCTGCACGGGCGAGGCGAAATCCAGCGCCCAGTGAAACGCGAGATAGGCCCCCGACACCCCCACCACGGACAGCCAGACCATGTCCCAGGCATGGGCCCTGAGCGGGGCAAACAGGGCGCGCGGCCCCGAGATGAGCAACGCCAGGACCACCAGCCCCGCACCGCCGAGAAGATAGCGCCAGACCGAGAGCTCGGGCCCGGCGACGCCGGAACCGGCGGCCACGAATTCCGACGAGGCGTGCCCCAGAACACCGACAAACACGGCGAGGGTGGCGAACCGGGCCGGGATGTTCATGGCCGCGCCCCCTCGGTTTCGCGCCCGAAGCGGGCAAGGCTTTCGGCCAGCCGCGCGGGCCGCTCGGCCGGCAGCAGGTGGCCGGCATCGGTCCAGTCCTCCCGCCGCGCATCGGGCAGGCGGGCGAACAGGCGGTCCACCACCTCGGGGTCGAGGAACACCCGGTCCTGATGGCCGGTGATTACCAGCGCGGGCAGGGTCAGGTCTTCCCATGCGATGTCCCAGTCGGTGTCCGCGGCGTTGCGCATCAGGTTCATGTGGCCATGCTCGGGGTCCAGCGGCGCATAGCCGCCCTTGAGGAAATTCGGCCGGGCCGCAGCGGCAAAATCCTGGTTCACCAGCAGGGGAAACAGCGCATCGAGAAACAGGTTGACCCCTCCCGCTCCCACGATCACCGGCATGGCGTCGTTGACCCAGGCGATGCGCGGTCCGATCTCGCGCAGGGTGTTGAGCATCACCAGCCCGCGCGCCGGCGCCCCGCGCAGCACCGCGTGAGCCGCAAAGATGCCGCCGATGGACAGGCCGACAAGGATCGGCCGAACCGGGTTCTCGGCCCCGAGCAGGCGCAGCAGGTCATCGACGATCAGTTTCGGGGTCAGTTCGGTACCGGGGCGGAACGGCGATCCCTCCTGCCCCCGGAAATTGTAGCACAGCGTGCCGAAGCCCTCTGCCCGAAGCGCCGGGGCGACCTCGGCCTCCCACGCGTCGATGCTGCCGGTCAGCGCATTGACGAAAACGAAGGTCGGCGCACCGGGTCGCGATGGCGGTTCGTGAACGAAGAGCAGTGCATTGCCCTCGGACAGCGCGAGCATGTTCATGCGGCATCTCCTTCAAGTCCGGGGATGGTGATGATGCTGGCGCAGGCCTTTTCCGCCGCGCTGCGGCAATGGTCCAGCGCCAGCCGTTCCGCCGCCCGCGCATCGCCGCGGCGCACGGCATCCAGGATCGCACGATGTTCGTCCCAGGCCGGCGGCGGTGCGTCCGGATTGGTCAGGACCGCGCGCATCGAGCGGCGAAAATGCACCCAGTGCGGCCGCGTCATCGCTTCGATCTGAGGATTCCCGGAAAGCCGGTAGAGCCCGGTATGAAAGGCCATGTCGGCATTGATGCGCCGGGCCAGGCCGGACGGGCCATCCCGCTCTGCCCCGGTCCGGGGCGCAAAGCGGCGAACCAGCGCATCGAGATCCCGCAGGTCATGGCCAACGAGTTCTCCGGCCGCGAAACGCTCCGCGCAGAGCCGCGCGGCAAGGGCGTCCAGCGCCGCGCGCACCTGGTAGAGCTGCCTGACCAGCGCGGGGTCCATCGGGGCCACGGTCAGCCCCTTGCGGCCCAGGGCGACGAGGATCCCCTGCTCTCTCAGCAGCCTCAGCGCATGGCTGACCGGCTGCCGCGAAACACCGAGCCGTTCCGCCAGATGCTCCTGCGCCAGGCGGTCGCCGGGCAGCAACGAGCCGTCGAGGATCGCGTCCACGATCGCGTCGCGCACGCGGTCGGTCAGCGCCGGTTCGGGGTGCAGGGGTTTCATGGCATCTTCCGTGTTCTGAATTCCGAATTCAGTAATCCGCGCCTGCCCGCGGGTCAAGGGCGGCTGGCGGGGCGGGGTCTTCATTGCCGTCACCGCCCGCTCACGATGATGCGATAGCGGATCTGGTCGAAGATCACCGCGAGGATCAGCAGGATGCCCAGAAGAACCATCTGCATGTAGGAACTCACCTGCGCGAGGTTCATCCCGTTCTGGACGAGAACGATGAAGAACCCGCCAAGCACCACGTTCCCGACGCGCCCGATACCCCCGCGCAGCGAGACGCCGGCAATCACGCAGGCGGCGATGGATTCAAGCGCGATGGTGCCGCCGAGATTGGCTTCGCCGGATTCGACCCGCGCAGTCAGAAGAAGGCCGGTCAGCGACGCGATCAGCGCGCTGAGCATGTAGGCCACAAGCAATGTCCGCCGGGTGTTGATCGCCGACAGATGCGCGGCCTTGATGTTGCCTCCGACGGCGTGAATCCGCGTGCCAAGCCGCGTGCGCGACATCACGATCCACATGACCGCGATGCAGAGCACCGCCACCAGCACCGGCACCGGGATGCCCCACAATCGGCCGAAACCGAACAGGTCCGCGAATTCATACGGCAGATCCGACACCGGCACGCCCCCGGTCAGGAACAGCGCCAGCCCCGCGCCGACCGACGACACGCCGAGTGTCATGATGAAGGGGGAAACCTCGAAATAGGCGACTCCGATCCCGTTCACCAGCCCGATCAGCAGCGCCGCGCCAAGACCCATGAACGCGCCCAGCCCGATCGCCAGCCAGATCGCATCGGGCATCAGGGCGGCAAGCCACACCATGCCAAGGGCCGAGACCACCGAGGTCAGCGCAATGGCCGTGCCCACCGACAGGTCGAACCCGCCCGAGATCAGCACGACCATCTGCCCCAGCGAGACGAGGATCAGATAGACCGACTGCCGGGCGACGTTGAACAGGTTCTGCCCGGTCAGGAACTTCGACGACAACGCGGTGAAGATCACCAGCGCGCCAGCCAGAAAGAAAGGCAGCACGCCCACCCGGACAAAGACTTTCTTCACCAGGGCGACGGCGCCGGTTTCCGTGTCCTTTCGGCTCATCAGGCTGCTCCCGTTTCATCGAAGAAATGTTCCAGAACCCTGTCCTCCGAGATCTCCGCACCGGTCAGTTCCGCGGTGAGGCGGCCATGCGCCAGCACCAGCAGCCTGTGCGAAAGGTTCATCACTTCGGGCAGGTCCGAGGAAATCACCACCACCGCCTTGCCGGCCTCGGCCAGTTCCTTGATCAGAAGATAGAGCCTGGACCGGGTTCCCATGTCCACGCCGACGGTCGGCTCGTCCAGGATGTAGACGTCCACCTCCTGGCCGAAACACTTGCCGAACAGCACCTTCTGCTGGTTTCCGCCGGACAGCTGCGACACGACCTTGTCACGGTAGGTTCCGGGCAGATCCACGTGATCGGCGATGCGGTCGGCCGCGGCGTTGACCACGGAGCGGTTTATCAAACCCCCACGGGACACGCCGCGGCCGCTCATCACCAGGTTGAGCGCGAGATTCTCGCGGGACGTGCGGATCAGGTCCAGACCTTCCGACTTGCGGTCGGGTGAAAGATAATACATCCCCTTGCGGATGATCGCCCGCGTCGAGGCATGGGTGATCTCCGCCTCGCCGAGGAACACCCGGCCGCCCTCGCGCGGGGCCAGTCCCATCACCGCCCGAAACAGGCGCGACTTGCCGGACCCGACCAGCCCCGCCACCCCCAGAACCTCGCCGGCACGGACCTCGAAGGAACAGCCGTGAACCCCGGGCGAGCGGATGTTTTCGGCCCTGAGCGCGACCTCGCCGTGATGTCGGGCGATCGGAGGATAGATCTCCGAGATCGAGCGCCCGGTCATCATCTCGATCAGCGTCCGGTCGGTAGCGTCCTTCATCGCCACGGTCGCGATCTTCCGGCCATCGCGCAGCACCGTCACCCGGTCGGCAATGCGGGCGAATTCCTGGATCCGGTGGGAAATGTAGATGACCCCGACCCCGCGGGCGCGCAGCGAGTGGATGAATTCGAAAAGGTGGTCCACCTCGCGCTCGCTCAGCGAAGCGGTGGGCTCGTCCAGGATGAGCACCTTCAGGTCGCCATGGAAGGCCTTGGTGATCTCGACCATCTGCTGCCGGGCACGGGACAGGTGGGCGACGATTTCGGTCGGGTCGATGTCGAAATCCAGCTCGCGAAGCATCCTGCGCGCCTCGCGGCGCATTGCCCGGTGGTCGGTGAAGGGTCCGATCATCGGCTCGCGCCCGAGAAAGATGTTTTCGGCGACCGTCAGCGTGGGGATCAGGGAAAATTCCTGAAAGACCGTATGGATTCCGTGCCTCTGGGCATCGGCGACCGAGGCGAACCGCACCGGCCCGCCCTGCGCCGCGAAAATTTCTCCCGCCGTCGGTTCCGTCGCGCCGGCAAGCATCGAGATCAGCGTCGATTTTCCGGCGCCGTTCTCCCCGAACAGTACGTGAACCTCACCGGCCAGAAGGTCGAAATCGACCGAATCCAGCGCCAGAACGCCCGGATACCGTTTCGACAGGCCGACGGTTCGCATGAGGATGTCCGGGTCCATGTTCCCCCTCCGAAAAGACGGGCCGGGCCACCGTTCCGCCCGGCCCCAGTTACCCACGGGGAGTGGTTCAGTTCACCGAGAACACCGGCTTGTAGCCCGGCGGCGGCAGGATGTTGTCGCGGTTGACGTCATTGATGTTGTCCGGGTTGACGACAAAGATCTTCGGCCCGACATGCTTGACGTAATCCTTGCCTTCGAGAATGCGGACCGCCTGATCGATGGCAATACGCCCCTGGATGACCATCGAATCCGCCGGTGCGGCCAGAATGAACCCGCGCTTGATGCCGGTATAGACGCCGGGCGTCATGTAGAAGGCCATCAGATCGACCTTCCCCTGAAGGCCGCGTTCGCGGATCAGGCCCTGCGCCGCTTCGGCAGTGACCGCGGTGCCGGCCAGATAGCGCACATCCGGGTTGGCCTGCAGCACATCCTCGACCAGCTTGAGCTGTGTCTCCTTGCCGGTATCGCCATAGCGCGGTTCAAGAACCTCGACCGCCGAGCCCTGCACGGCCTCCATGAAGCCGGCATTGGCGGCCTCGACCCATCCGGCGCCGGCGGGGCCGGGGAACCAGCCGACCTTGACCGGCGCGCTGCCGGCCGGGTGACGTTCGGCCAGAAAGCGGCCGGCCTCGTATCCCATCGTCTTGAAGGACACCAGCGACTTGGCCGAAACCGCCGGCGACGAGATCCCGTTGATGACGTCGATCACCGGAATGCCCCTGGCGGCGATGTCCTCGACCAGCTTGTTCAGCCCGTCATACGAGATCGCCCCGATCACCACCGCATCGGCGCCACCGGCCACGCAGTCCTCGATCTGGCCGATCTGCTTGTTGAGCTCGGTATAGCCGCCGGCCTCGACCAGGTTCATCTTCACCCCCAGCCGCCTGGCTTCCTCGGCCACGCCGAAATCGACGCCCAGCCAGTAGGCATCCTTCATGTGCGGGAAGGAGACGCAGATGTTCCACTTTTTCGATGCCTTCTCGAGCGGAACATAGGTGATCGGCTTCACCTTGCCATCCGCCGAGAAGGGCGGAACCACCTCTTCGGCGGGAAAGGGGTACCAGTTTTCGGCGGCATGGCCGAGCGCGGGCAGCGACACGGCCATTGCCGCGGCGATGGCGGTGCGAAGAATGGGTTTCATGGTGTTGACCTCCTTGTCATGCGTCAGTTGTCGTTTTTCGAGAAGCCGGACGTTCTTCGGCCGGTCAGTTCGTTCCTGCCCCTGCCATCACGCCAGAAGTTCCCGGACCCCGCTCAGGACCCGCGTTCTGTCGGCGCGCGCCGCCAGGGCCTGATCCATGTCGACCCGTTCGAACTTCACCGGCGTGTTCGGTTGCAGCTGCCCGATCAGGTCCATGTCGGCCGAGATCACCGCGCCAAGGGTGAAATAGCCGCCGCCCGACACCGCGTCGCGGTGCAGCACGATGGGCTCGGTGCCGCCCGGAACCTGAATCGATCCATAGGAGTAGCAACCATCCACGATATTCGACGGGTCCGCCCCTGCGCCGAAGGGCTGCTTGCGCGGCACGAATTCCAGCGCCCGCCCGCCCTTGAAGCGATAGCCCATGCGGTCGGCCTCGGCCGCGACGGTCCAGGTGTCGTCGAAAAAGCTCTGCTGCGAGGCCTCGGTGATCCGGTGCCAGTAGAGCCCCGGCAGCACCCGCAACGTGGCCGGGCAGCCCGGCATCCGCCGCAGGTTTTCGGGCACGTGGCGGCCTTCGTCGGCCAGCGGCGCCTCGGCCAGAGGCAGCTCGTCGCCGGCCTCCACGTTGCGCCCGTCTATGCCGCCCAGGGCGCCGATGGGATAGGTCGAGCGGCTTCCCAGCGCCGGCGGGGTGTCGATCCCGCCCGAAAAGGCCAGATAGGCCCGCGCGCCCGCCTGCAGGAAGCCGAAGCTCAGCACCTGCCCGGCGCGGGCGGTGAAGGATGTCCAGGTCTGGCGCGGTTCGCCATCCAGCATGACCGGAAGTTCGGCGCCCGTCACCGCAACGCTGACATCCCGTTTGAACCGGATCTGAGGCCCCATGAAAACCGCTTCCAGACAGGCCGCGCCTTCGGGGTTTCCGACCAGAAGGTTGGCCGCGCGCAGCGCCAGACGGTCCATGGCGCCGCCCTGCGGGATGCCCAGATGGAAATAGCCCGGTCGGCCAAGATCCTGAATCGACGTTGCGAGGCCGGGTTTGACAATCTCAAGCGCCATCGAGAGCCTCCATCAGTTTCGCGTTGGTGCCGCGCATGTCGGCATTGAATTCATCCAGATCGAACTCGACCTCGGCGATGCGGGGCCGCCAGCTGCCGTCCTCGACGGCGGCAGTGATCCGGTCGTATTCGGCGTGGTCGATGGGTTTCCACTTCACGATGTCGCCGGGTTTGAAGAACACCATGAAGTCGCGCAGATAGGATATCTTCTGGTCGGGGTCGTAGATCGGCATCGGGGTGATGCCGAACATCTGGTAGCCGCCGGCGCCGCGCACCGAATAGATGCAGGAGAAGCACCCGCCATAGCCCACCGTCAGCTTCGGTGTATCCGTCCGTGGGCGCAGGTATTTCGGCACCTCCAGTTGCCTTTCGCGTTCGACCAGTTGGTAGAGGAACGGCAGACCCGCCACGAACCCCACCATCGAGACGAACCACGGCTGCGAATGGTGCGCCTCGATGAAGGCGTCCACGCTGTCGAACCCGTTGATCCGCGCGGCATATTCCAGATCGGTCGCGTTGGGGTCCTGATGGCGCTCGCGGAACCGCATCAAGGTTTCGTGGGTCCAGGGATCGCGATAGAAGACGGGAACCTCGATGATCCGGGTGGCAAGGCGCTTTTCGGCCGCATCCGCCTTGTGTTCCAGATCCTGAATGCGCGCCAGCATGTCGTCGGGAGAGATGACATCCGGGTCGAAACGGACCTGAAACGAGGCGTTGGCCGGGCAGATCTCGGTCACGCCGGCAATATCGGCTTCGCGGACGGCGTTGCTCATGGAGAGGGACTTGAAGAAAGCGTCCAGCGACATTTCCTCGTCCATCTCGACATAGATGTGTTCATCGCCGCCGAATGTGTAACGTGTCTTCACGATGCACCTCCTGTTTCCATGGGTGCCAGGTTCCCGGCCTCCAGCCAGGTTTCCAGCCATTGGGTGTGAAAGGCCCCTTCGCGCACCGCCGCATCGCGCAGCAGCGCCAGATGAAGCGGCGCGGTCGTCTTCAGGCCGTCCAGTCGGAATTCGCGCAAAGCGCCCTCCAGCCGCGCCAGCGCCTCGGGCCGGTCGCGCCCGTGAACGATGATCTTGGCGATCAGCGAGTCGTAGAAGGGCGGGATCTGGTATCCTTCATACATGAAGTGATCCACGCGCACGCCTTCGCCTTCCGGCAGGGTCATCTTCTCCACCCTTCCGGGGAAGGGCATGAACTGCATGAGGGGATCCTCGGCGTTGAT
>JALTNO010000435.1 GCA_027000645.1 Paracoccaceae bacterium
CCCGGATCGGAGCGGAGCTGGGCTTCGATTTCAACCTTTCCGACGACATGCGCATGGTCAATACCTTCCGCGCCCACCAGCTGCTGGACTGGGCGGCACTGCACGGGCGCCAGCATCCGCTCATGCTCGAACTCTTTGCCGACCATTTCAGCCGAGGCCGCGACGTTTCCGACGACGCAGTTCTGACCGCCGCCGCCGCGCGGGCCGGGCTCGACCCGGCCGCGGCGCGCCTGGCGCTCGAATCGGGCGCCCATGCCGCCCCCGTGCGCGCAAGGCAGCGGTTCTGGATCGAACGCGGCATCCGCAGCGTCCCCTCCATCGTCTTTGCCAACCGCTACCTGACCACCGGCGCGCAGGGAACCGAAGCCTTCGCCCACGCCCTGCAGCGCTGCCTCATTGAAACCGCGACCTGACCCTTCCCCCCCGGCACGCGCCGCGATATGCAGGCCGCCATGGTGGAATGGATCATCTCCGAGGGCCTCACGCCCTACGAGGACGCGGTCGCCTTCATGGAGGACCGCGCGGCAGGGATTGCCCGCGGCACGGCCGGCGAATGCATCTGGCTGCTGGAGCATCCGCCGCTCTATACCGCGGGCACCTCGGCCCGCCGCGAGGACCTGATCGCGCCCGACCGCTTTCCGGTGTACGAGACCAGGCGCGGCGGCCAGTACACCTATCACGGCCCCGGGCAACGGGTGGTCTATGTCATGCTCGACCTGAACCGGCGCGGGCGCGACGTGCGGCGCTTCGTCCGGCAGCTCGAAGGCTGGGTGATCGCGGCGCTGGCCGAGTTCAACGTCACCGGTCACATCCGCGAAGGCCGGGTCGGCGTCTGGGTCGAACGCCCCGACAAGCCGCGAACCGCGAGCGGCGCGATGCGCGAGGACAAGATCGCGGCCATCGGCATCTGCCTGCACAAATGGGTCAGCTTCCACGGCATCTCGATCAACGTGGAACCGGACCTGGAGCATTTCTCGGGCATCGTTCCGTGCGGCATCTCCGAACACGGCGTGACCAGCCTTGTCGATCTGGGCCTGCCGGTGACCATGGCCGATGTGGACGTGGCGCTCAGGCGCAGCTTCGAGGCGGTATTCGGACCCTGACGCTACCCCGCCTCGTGGCGGCTGGAGCGGCGCCCGCTCATCTCGTCGAGCGTATCCAGAACCAGCTCGGGCCGCTCGTAGAGCAGGAGCTGGCCCACCTCCGGCACCATCCGCAGGTCGATATTGTCCCGCTGCCGGGCGAAGGCGCGGGCCATGTCGGGGGTGATGACGGGATCGAGCTCGCCATGCAGCAGAACGACCGGCGCGGCGGGCCGGGAAATCTGAGGACTCCAGTCGCGCACGGCGAAATACGCATCCGACGCAAAGCCGAAATGCCCCTGCTGGACCGAAAACCGGTACCCGGACCGGAGCGCCCCCACCAGACCAAGGCCGTGGACCACCTCGTGATCGCGCGTTCCGGGGCGGAACACGTCGTCGAGGAAGCCCTCGAACTCGCGGCTGTCGATCTGCGCGATGGCGATGCGCAACACGATGGGCAGCAGCGCGGGCAGGTAGCGCGCGGTATAGGCCGCCGCCCGCTGCGAGGGCGCCATCCGCGCCAGATCGCCGGCCCGCCGGATCGGGACCGCCCCGGCGACCCCCAGCATTCCCGCGACACGGTCGTTCAGCCGTCCGGAAAGCACGTGGCCGCTGATGGTGCCGGCCATGTATCCCAGGATCAGCGGCCGCCGCAGCCCCAGACGCCGGATCATCTCGTCCACATGCCGGACGAAGACGGACAGCGCCTTGCGGTCGGACGCCACCGGTTCGGACTGGCCGTATCCCGGCCGCACCGGCGCGATCACGCGATAGCCGCGGCGGATCAGCCGCTCGTTCAGGGTTTCGACCGGCGACATGCCATCCTGCATCCCGTGCAGGAAGATGACCGGAAAACCGCCCTCGGTCCCGGCATGAATGACCTGCATCTGCAGCCCCGAGGACATGCCCATGATCTCGGACCGCAGTTCGCCGGGGGCGGACACGCCCGGAGCCGCGCGGGATTCGACCTTGACCAGCAGCGCGACCAGGCGGATCAGGTCCACCTGCCCGGGCGCACCGGTCTTGGCCAGAACCGACTTGGCCTGGTTGCGCACCGTGTGTTCCGACCGGCCGGTACGCCGCGCGATCTCGCGCAGCGTCTCGCCGGCCATCAGGTTGCGCACCACCTCGACCTCGGCCGGAGACAGGCCGAAACTGTCCACCAGCATCTGCGCGGCCCGCGTGCTCCAGCGGAAATCCAGCGCCTCGACGATCAGGAGCGGTCCGTTCTCGTGCTCCACCCGGACGATCAGGTGGCGCGGCGCGACCCCGGTCGCCAGAACCCGCAACGCCCCCC
>JALTNO010000436.1 GCA_027000645.1 Paracoccaceae bacterium
GCTGTCGTCGTCTTCGGGCCGGTGCATCAATGCCTGTCCTTCCTGCGCAGCTGGATGGGGGCGAACTGCTCGCTCTGCCGCATCTCGATCTGCCCCTCCTTGACCAGCTCCAGCGCCGCCGCGAATGTCGCGGCCGTGGCCGAGCGCCGCCGCGCCGGATCGCCCCCCCAGCCTTCGGGCAGAAAACCGGCAAGATCGGTCCAGCTGCCGGCATGGCCGATCAACGGGCGCATGCGCTCGAGCGCCTGTTCCAGCGTGAACACCGAGTCGCGGTCCATCTGATAGGGACGGAACTCGTCGCGGGTACGGATGCGGGCATAGGCCTGCATCAGGTCGAGAAGCGTCGCCGTATAGCGCACGTGCCGGATGCGGGTCACGTCCTCGGCCTGACCGCGGGCGAAGAAGTCGCGCCCCAGCCGGTCGCGCGCCATCAGCCGGGCGGCGGCATCGCGCATCGCCTGCAGCCGCTCCAGCTGAAAGGCCAGATGCGCGGCCAGTTCCTCGCCCGAGGGGCCCTCCTCGGCCGGGTCGGGGGGCAACAGCAGGCGCGACTTCAGAAAGGCCAGCCAGGCCGCCATCACCAGGTAGTCGGCGGCCAGTTCCAGCCGCAGCGCCCGGGCGCGCTCGACAAAGGCAAGATACTGCTGCGCCAGCGTCAGCACCGAGATCTTCCGCAGATCCACCTTCTGGGTGCGCGACAGCGTCAGCAGCACGTCCAGAGGCCCCTCGAACCCGTCCACATCGACAATCAGCGCCTCGGCGGCCAGCCTTTCGCCGACCGACATCCGGTCTTCCTGGAACTGGTCATCCGATCCCGTCATCCGACTGCCCGCACAAGAGACGCGAAAGTTCGGCCTCGGCGGCGGGAATGTCAAGCGGGCGGGGGCGCGACCGGCGGGCCAGCGCGGCCTCGGCGCGGGCCTGGGCGGCGGGGGTCATGCGCCCGGCGGCCTCGGCCACGGCGGCGCGGGTGGCAAGATCGGCATTGCACAGCAGAACCACGTCGCAACCCGCCGCCAGCGCCGCCCGCGCCAGCGCCGCCCGGTCGCCGGCCAGCGCCCGCATCGACAGGTCGTCGGTCATCACCAGCCCGCCGAAGCCGATCGAATCGCGCACCAGCCCCATCACCACGGGCGAAAGCGTTGCCGGCGCCACATCGATCGCCTCGAAGACCACATGCGCGGTCATCCCCATCGGCAGATCGGCCAGCGCCCGGAAGGGGGCGAAATCGGTGGCTTCCAGATCCTCGCGCGGCGTGGCCACGCGAGGCAGGGCCAGATGGCTGTCCTGCCCCGCCCGGCCATGGCCCGGCAGATGCTTGAGCACCGGCAGGACACCCCCGTCCAGCAGCCCCCGGGCCACTTCGCGCGCCAGCCCGGCCACCGTTGCGGGGTCCGCGCCATAGCAGCGGTCGCGCAGGAAGGGGTGGGTGTCGGCAAGGGCCAGATCGGCCAGCGGCGCGCAATCGGTATCGATGCCCAGGCCGCGCAGTTCATGGGCGATGAGTCGATAGCGCAGATACATCGCCCGCCCGGCCCGGCCTCCCGCCCGGGCCACGAAATCCAGCGGCGCCGGCCAGTCGCGGGCCAGCGGCGGGCGCAGGCGCTGCACCCGGCCGCCTTCCTGATCGATCAGGATCGGGCAGTCGCGCCCGACCGCCTCGCGCATTTCCGAGCACAGGGCCCGGATCTGATCCGGGGATTCCAGGTTGCGCGCGAACAGGATGAAGCCGAAGGGGTCGGCCCTGCGAAACAAGGCCTTCTCGTCGGCGCTCAGTCGCGTCCCTTCGGCATCGAGGATCGTGGCGCCGAAGCTCACCGCAACACGACCGGGACGCATTCCGCGTTCTCGGCCTCGAGCGCCGCGCAGAAGCGCCGCGCATCGCCGAGGTCGTCGAACCCGGCCACGCGCAACCGGTAGAAGACCCGCCCGCCGCTGCTGGCCTTCTGCACCACTCGCCGCTTGCCCTGCATGTAGTCGCCGAACCGGGTGCTGACCCGGTCCCATGCGCCGCGCGCCAGCTCGGCGGTCTCGAAGGCGCCGAGTTGCGCCAGCGCGGTGCCCAGCGGCAATTCGCTGGCGGCGATCTCGACGGATGTCGCTTCCTGCAAGGCTGCTGCGATCGCCGCGGCCCGCGACGCGCTGTTCTCGGCCACCGCCACCGCCGGGTGCGGACGCGGTCGCGGGCGCAGCGAAACCTTGACGCCGGGCGCAGCCAGTACCGCCGGAGAGATTTCGGCCCCGTCCACCACCGAAGCCTCGTCAGAAGGCAGAGCGGGCACTGCGCCGGTCGCCGCGGCCTGCGGCGCCTCCACCCGCATGGCCACGGGAGTGACCTGCCCGGCCACCCCGCCCGCATCGGCAGAGCT
>JALTNO010000437.1 GCA_027000645.1 Paracoccaceae bacterium
GACCTTGCGCCCCACCACCTGCGCCAGGCTGGTGCGGCTGCGGAGTTCGTCGAGGAATCCGTGCGGGAGGGACATGGAGCACAATATCCGCCCATTGTCCGCCCATGTCCAGCGGCAGTCCGGTGGCAGGGCTTGCCCTGCCGGGGCTGCTGGGGCAGGGTCGGGCCATGCAGACCGAGTTCGAGATCGCGACCCGCGGCGCGGGGCTTTACGAGTTCACCCGCGAACTGCGCCGCTGGGTCGGCGGGAGCGGCATCCGCGAGGGGCTGTTGACCCTGCTGGTGAGGCATACCTCCTGTTCGCTGCTGATCCAGGAAAATGCCGATCCCTCGGTCCAGGCCGATCTGCGCGAATTTTTCCGCCGCCTGGTGCCGCCGGGGGACGATGCCTCCATGTCCTGGCTGCGCCATACCAGCGAAGGCCCCGACGACATGCCCGCCCACATCAAGGCCGCGATGCTGCCCGTCAGCCTGTCGATTCCCGTCCGGGGCGGGGCGCCGGTGCTGGGCAGCTGGCAGGGCGTCTATCTGTTCGAACATCGCGACCGGCCGCATCGCCGACGCGTGGCGGCGCATCTGGCATAGGCGTACCTTCGCCTGCCGCGAGGGCAGGCGCCGCTTTCTTGACTATCGTCAATTCGTCCGGCGCGGGCACATGCTATCGCCCCGCCCATGACTGGACTCGCACAAGCCAAATCAGGTGCGGCTGGGGCCGGGCGGTTCCTGCCGCCGCCGCCGCTGTTCCTTTTGCAGCCGATCCTGCGCCGCGTCGTGCGCCGCGTCGCGCAGCTCCACCCCAACCTGTTCGACCGGTTGGGGCCGCACTGCAATGCGCGCTTCGTGATCGACGCGGCAGAGCTGCCGTTCGTCCTGCTGCTGGTGCCGGACCCGGAGAATCTGATCTTCCGGGCCGTCTCGCGCCGGGGCGAGCCCGAATCGGATGCCCGCATCCGGGGGCGGTTCTTCGACCTTCTGGGGCTGGTGGACGGTGCCGAAGACGGCGATGCGCTGTTCTTTTCCCGCGAGCTGGAGATCACCGGCAACACCGAGGCGGTCGTCTGCCTGCGCAATGCGCTGGACGATGTGGAGGGGTCGATCGCCGAGGACGTGGCGGGGTTGTTCGGTGCGCCGGGGCGGGCCATTCTGGCCGCCCTGCGCCGGGCAGGGAACCGGCGGGGCAAGAGCCGATGATGCGTCCCGAGCTCATCTGCCCCGCCGGAACCCCAGCCGCCCTGCGCACCGCCGTCGATGCGGGCGCGGACGCGGTCTATTGCGGGTTCAAGAACGCCACCAACGCGCGCAATTTTCCGGGGCTGAACTTCACCCCCGAAGAACTGGCCCAGGGCGTCCAGTATGCCCATGCCAGGGGCGCGAAGGTGCTGCTTGCCGTGAACAGCTTTCCCACCGCCGGACGGTTCGACCTGTGGCGGGACGCGGTTGACACCGGCGCGCGTCTTGGCGTGGACGCGGTGATCGTGGCCGATATCGGCGTGGCTGCATATGTGGCCGAACGTCACCCCGGCCTGCGC
This sequence comes from Paracoccaceae bacterium, assembly GCA_027000645.1. GTDB lineage: Bacteria > Pseudomonadota > Alphaproteobacteria > Rhodobacterales > Rhodobacteraceae > Jhaorihella. The sequence goes on from JALTNO010000437.1 coordinate 1,529, forward strand.
CTGCACCTGTCGGTTCAGGCCGCCGCCTCCAGCCCCGAGGCGATCCGCTACTACGTGCGCGAATTCGGTGTCAGGCGCGTGGTCCTGCCGCGCATCCTGACCGTGGCCGAGATCCGCCAGGTCAAGAAGGAAATCCCTTGCGAGATCGAAACCTTCATCTTCGGCAATCACGGCCTGATGGTCGAGGGCCGATGCAGCCTGACCAACTATGTCACGGGGCTGTCCACCAACATGGACGGCGTCTGTTCTCCGGCCGCGCAGGTCCATTACGACAAGGAGCCCGACGGATGTGTCGCCACCCGGCTGGGGGACTTCACCATCGACCGCTTCGGCCCCGACGAGCAGGCCGGCTATCCAACCATCTGCAAGGGGCGCTATCACGTCCCGGCGCGCGATGACGCCTATTATGCCTTCGAAGAGCCTGTCAGCCTCAACCTCGCGGAACTGCTGCCGCAGCTGATCGAGGCCGGCGTCGAGGCCTTCAAGATCGAGGGCCGGCAACGCTCGCGCGCCTATGTGCGGCAGGTGGTGGGCAATTTCCGCAAGGCGGTGGACCAGGTTCTTGCCGGCGAGGCGCCGGAACTGGCCGATCTGGTGGCGCTGACCGAGGGGCAGAAACAGACCGTGGGCGCCTTCGGGTCGAAGAAATGGCGATAGGGGCAAGGCGCGGCGCGAAGGACGAGACGGGGGCAAGATGAGCGGAAAACTCACACTGGGGCCGATCCTCTATCACTGGGATGCAGACGCCAAGCGCGACTTCTACGCCCGGATCGCGGATGAGGCACCCGTGGACACGGTCTATCTGGGCGAGGTGATCTGTTCCAAGCGGACGCCGTTTTTCGAGTCGCACCTGCCCGAGGTGATCGACCGGCTGGAACGCGGCGGCAAGCAGGTGGTCCTGTCGTCGCTGTCCGAAGTCGTGATCCCGCGCGAGCGCAACATGATGCGCGACTTCTGCGATATCGAGGATCACGAGATCGAAATCAACAATACCGCCGGCCTTTTCCATATTGACGGGAAAAAACATCGGCTTGGCCCATTGATGAATGTCTATAACGAGGCTACGCTGAAGTGGTTATCAGGCAAGGGGGCAACACATGTGACCTTGCCGGTCGAAGTGCCGCGTTCGGTCGTCGGGGGAATGGCCGCCGGGGCGCGCGACCAGGGCGTGGGCGTTGAAGTGCAGGTGTTTGGACGGGCCTCTCTGGCCGTTTCGGCGCGTTGCTACCACGCCCGCGCCCATCGACGTACCAAGGACAACTGCCAGTTCGTCTGCGAGGAGAACCCCGACGGGATGCCTCTCACCACGGTGACCGGGCAGCCCTTCCTGGTGGTGAACGGAATCCAGACGCTCTCGTATTCCTATCTGTGCCTTGTCGAGGAAATCGACGACATGGCGGCGATGGGCGTGGGTCATTTCCGGCTGATGCCGCAGGATATCGACATGGTGGCGGTGGCGCATGTCTTCGCCGACCGCATCGAGGGGCGGATCGGCGGGGCCGAGGCCCGGGCGCGGCTTGAGGCCATGAACCTGCCGGCGCCGCTTTCCAACGGGTTCTGGCACGGCCGCGAGGGGCACCGCTGGCAGCCGCGCATGGCCTCGTGACGGGCAGGGGTTCGCGACGGGGCGGGCTCAGATCGTCACCGAGCCCATCGCCACGTCGAAGATCAGCTTCAGGTTCAGTGTCACCACGACCACGGTGACCACCCAGCAGGCGACCGTCAGCCATCGCGGCGCGGGCAGGCCGTTCATCTTGGCGCTGTCGGCGGTGAAGATCACCAGCGGCACCATGGCGAAGGGCAGTTGCAGGCTAAGGACGACCTGGCTGAGCACCAGCAGCCGCGCGGTGCCGCTTTCGCCGAACAGCATGGTCACCACCGCTGCCGGCAGGATCGCCAGCCCGCGGGTGATCAGCCGCCGCTTCCACGGGCTCATGCGGAAATTGATGAATCCTTCCATCACGATCTGCCCCGCAAGCGTGGCCGTCACCGTCGAGTTGAGCCCCGAGAACAGCAGCGCCGCCGCGAACAGCACCGGCGCCAGCGCCGTGCCCAGCGCCGGGCCCAGCAGTTCGTGCGCCTGCTGGATCTCGGCCACATCGGTGCGCCCGGCGACATTGAAGGTGGCCGCCGCCAGGATCAGGATCGAGGCGTTGACGAGCAGTGCGAACATCAGCGCGATGGTGCTGTCGATCGTGCCCAGCCGGATCGCGTCCAGCTTTTCGGCGCGGCCGGGGCCGGTGGCGCGGGTCTGGATCACGGCGCTGTGCAGATACAGGTTGTGCGGCATCACCGTGGCCCCCAGAATGCCCAGCGCCAGATACAGCATGTCGGGCGAGCGCACGATGTCGGTCTGCGGGATGAAGCCGCGCAGCACCTCCCCCAGCACCGGCTGCGCATAGGCCATCACGATGGCGAAACAGGCGAAGATCAGCAGCGTCAGCGCGATCACCACCGCCTCCAGCAGGCGAAATCCGCGCCCCTGGAGCCACAGGATCAGGAACACGTCCAGCGCCGTCAGCACCACCCCGATCTGCAGCGGAATGCCGAACAGCAGGTTGAGGCCGATGGCGGTGCCGATCACCTCGGCCAGATCGGTGGCGACGATGGCGGCTTCGGCCAGGACCCACAGCACGAAGCCGACCGGGCGCGGAAAGGCATCGCGGCAGGCCTGGGCCAGGTCGCGTCCCGAGGCAATACCCAGCCGCAGGCTGAGCGCCTGCAGCAGGATGGCCATGAAATTCGACACCAGCACGACCGACAGCAGCGTGTAGCCGAAGGCCGAACCGCCCGCCAGCGAGGTCGCCCAGTTGCCCGGATCCATGTAGCCCACCGCCACCAGGTAGCCCGGCCCCAGAAAGGCCATCAGCCGCCGCGTCAGGCGGCCGCCGCGCGTCGGCACGCTGGCGTGGGATTCCGACAGCGACAGGCCGGTCTTTTCGTGGCGCCACCCATTTGGTGCAGTCATCGGGTATCTTTTCGCAAATGAGAATTATTCGCAACTTTGCCAAACCCTAGCTAACCACCCCCTGACGCAATGGCAAGAGGAAATGTGACGCGCGAAGGAGACGGCGCAGGATCGCCTATCTGGGGGTTGAAAATCGCCTCTACCCAAAACCTGGCGGCTACCCTATAGTTGTGGATAAGTGGGCCGGAGCGCCCACAATCGGAGGCGGAAACCAACAAGGGGATAGGCCCATGCGCTGCCCGTTTTGCGGCAATATCGACACCCAGGTGAAGGATTCACGCCCGGCCGAGGATCACGTCGCGATCAGGCGCAGGCGGTTCTGCCCGGCCTGCGGCGGACGTTTCACCACCTATGAACGGGTGCAGCTGCGCGACCTCGTGGTCATCAAGTCGAACGGCCGGCGCGAGGATTTCGACCGCGACAAGCTGGAGCGCTCGATCCGCATCTCCATGCAGAAGCGTCCCATCGAGCCCGAGCGCATCGACCAGATGATCTCGGGCATCGTGCGGCGGCTGGAAAGCATGGGGGAAACCGATATCCCCTCAAGCCGGATCGGCGAGATCGTGATGGAGGCGCTGGCCCGGATCGACACCGTGGCCTATGTGCGTTTTGCCTCCGTCTACAAGAACTTCCAGGCCGCGGATGATTTCGAGAGCTTCGTCCACGAATTGCGGCCCCACAAGCAAGCCGAAGAGTGAGCGCCGCCGCCGACGTCCGCTTCATGGCGCTGGCGCTGGCGCTGGGCCGGCGCGGGATGGGCAATACCTGGCCCAACCCGGCGGTGGGCTGCGTGATCGTGCGCGATGGCCGCGTTGTCGGGCGCGGCTGGACCCGGCCCGGAGGCCGCCCGCACGCCGAAACCGTCGCGCTGGAGCAGGCGGGGATGGCGGCAAGGGGGGCGACGGCCTATGTCACGCTCGAACCCTGCGCCCATCACGGGCAGACGCCGCCCTGTGCCGATGCGCTGATCCAGGCGGGCATCGCACGCGTGGTGGCGCCGCTTCGCGACAGCGACCCGCGGGTTTCGGGGCAGGGGTTCGAGACACTGCGCCGGCATGAGGTTGCGGTGACGACCGGTGTCCTTGCCGACGAGGCCGCCCGCGATCATGCCGGGTTCTTTCTCCGGACCGAGCAGGGCCGGCCGCTGGTGACGCTGAAGCTGGCCGCCAGTTTCGACGGACGCATCGCCACCGCGACGGGGCAGAGCAAGTGGATCACCGGGGCAGAGGCGCGGCGGGTGGTGCACATGATGCGCGCGCGCCATGATGCGGTGATGGTGGGGGCGGGCACGGCGCGGGCCGACGATCCGTCCCTGACCGTTCGCGATCTCGGCATTGCCCAGCAGCCGGTGCGGGTGGTCGCGTCGCGGCATCTGGATCTGCCGCTTCTGGGCCGGCTGGCCCGCAGCGCGGCCGAGCTTCCGCTGTGGCTGTGCCATGGCGCCACCGCCGATGCCGAGCGGATCAGGGCCTGGGAGGGGCTGGGGGCGCGGCTCATCCCCTGTGCGGTTCAGGCCGGGCAGATCGATGCCGCCGACATGTTGCGCCAGCTTGCCCGGGCGGGGCTGACACGGGTTCTGTGCGAAGGCGGCAGCGCGCTGGCGGCATCGCTCCTGGCGGCCGATCTGGTGGACGAGCTGGCCGTTTTCACCGCCGGACTTGCCATCGGGGCCGAAGGGCTGCCGGCGATCGGGGCGCTGGGGCTGGACCGGCTGGAGCAGGCGCCGCGTTTCCACCTGCGCGAACTGCGCCGGGTCGGGGACGACAGCCTGCAGATCTGGTCCCGCAGCTGAGCCGGAGGCCGCCGCCGGTGCCGCTGCCGGTGCAGGCAATGGCCTCGCCCCCGGAGCATGTCGCGGCTTGTAGCATTCTTTCGACGCGGGGCGCGTACAACTTGCCCGGACATGGCCGCTCCGCGCATGCGCCAGATAACGCCCGGGCGATGCTCAGCCGCCTTTCCCGTCCGCCGCGTCTCGGGCCATGGTTTCGGCGACCAGCTCGCTCAGTCCGATCACCTCGATGTCGGAGTCATATTCGAACAGGCTGTCCTCGAACACGCCGCGGCAGTTGGCGCAGGGCACGACCACCGCTTCCACACCGCCGATTTCGTCGAGTTGTTTCATCTTTTCGCCGAAGGCAGCGGTCTGGAGAGTCCTGGCGCGCGGGTTGGCCGAGACGCCTCCCCCCCCGCCACAGCACAGGTTGGTGATGCCGGCGCCCTTCATCTCGACGAAATCGGCACATGAATCTGACAGCAGCCGCCTCGGTTCGCGCAAGAGTCCGCCGCGGCGCACGATCTGGCAGGGATCGTGCAGTGTGATCCGGCGCCCGTCCGCCTTGCCGGGCGGCAGGCGGCGCTGGCTGCGCAAGCGGTCGAGCAGTTCGATGATATGCACCACCTCGAAGGAATAGGGCCTGCCGATCAGGTTCGGACCGGCCCAGCGCAGCGCCCCGTAGGCGTGGCCGCATTCGGGGCTGATCACATGCTTCACGCCCAGCTTCTCGGCCGCGTCCACGATCTTCTGCACCAGTTTCCGCGCCAGCGGCCCCGACCCGATCTGGACCCCGATATTGGTGGCCTCATAGGCCTCGGTCGAGATCGTCCAGCTGATGCCTGCGCGGCTGAAGATGCGCGCATAGGCCACCATGACTTCGGGATAGCCCATGATCTCCATCGAGGACAGAAGGGCCATGTATTCTGCCCCCTCCACGTCGACGGGAATGGTGACGCCGGCCTCCTTTTCCTGATGCGCGATCTGCGCCAGAAGCGCCTTTGCCGTCACCCCCATGGGGCTGCCGGTTTCCTCCACATGCCGGCGGGCCTCTTTCAGCCCGTCGGGCAGGATGTCGGTGGCGGCCCAGGCCTCGCGCATCTTGCGGATGGTGCCGGCAATGTCGATGCCCATCGGGCAGACCAGCGTGCAGCGCCCGCACATGGTGCAGCTGTCATAGACTAGATCCTCCCATTCGCGCAGCTCGTCCTCGGTCACCTCGGGCGGCAGCAGCCCCAGCATCCCCTTGATGGCGCGCAGCGGCGCCTTGTGGCGCTTGTAGGCGCGCACCAGGGGGGTCAGCTTGTAGGTGGGCGTGTATTTCGGGTCGCCGGTGGCCAGGTGGAAATGGCAGGCTTCGGCGCACAGCCCGCAATGCACGCAGGATTCGAGATAGGCGGCGATATCGGCATCCACCTGGTCCAGCAGGGTGGTGAGGGCGGTATCGCTCATGGGATCATCCCCTTTCGGCCATAGCTGGCGCCGGTCGCGCCGCGCGCCAGCGCGAAGGTGAAGGCATGCATCAGCCGCGAGAACGGGAAGTAGATCAGCCAGATGTTCACCAGCCCCATGTGAATGGCCCGCAGGCTGTCATGGGCCTGTTCCATGGCCATGATCCCGCTCAGCATCACCAGGAAGGTCAGCCAGCTTCCCGCATGGTCGTCGCGGTCGGAAATCTGCCGCATGACCGGATCGGAAATGCGCCGCACCCACAGCACGATCAGCCCGGCAAAGGCGAATTCGGCGGCGATGATGAAGCCCCAGCGCGGCAGGGTGGTCCAGCTCAGCCCGGTGAAGCGTTCGATGAAGGCCACATGCGGCGCGCCGAAGAAGAACAGCACGAACAGCCCCAGGTGAAAGCCGTAGCCGGCGACAAGATGCATCCAGGCGCGTTCGGCGAAGATGCCGCGGGGAACGAAATGGCGCAGGTTGCCCTTGAACCAGCCGGCCACGGCCGACCCCTTCGGCGGGGCCAGATCCGCCTTGCGCCCCAGCCGGACGATCCCCGCCACCCGCCAGACCGCCCCCAGCGCGAAGATGGCAAAGGCCACGTAGAACATCGGCCCTTCGAGGAATTGCAGGATGCTCATGCCACCTCCTCCGCCTGCGCCCGGTCATCCCCGGCGTCGGACAGGTCCGCCTTTTTCCCGGTGACCTCCTCGTACCACAGGTCATGGTGCTCCCGGGCCCAGTTCTCGTCCACCTCGCCGCGCAGCATCGCGTCGATCGACCCCTCCATCCCGATCGAGCCGATATAGGCGTGCCCCAGGGCAAAGGCGATCAGGATGACGGCGCCGAGGGCATGCGCGATGGTGGCGATCTGGTGAAACAGCAGGTTGTCGCTCACCCAGGGAAACAGCAGCAGCAGCCCCGTCGCGCTCATCACCAGGCCGACCAGGACCACCGTCCAGTACCACGTCTTTTCGCCGAAATTGTAATGATGCGAACTGGCATGCCCCCCCAGCAGCCCTCCGCCCTTGAGGATCCATTGCAGATCGGCCCATTGAAAGAAGTTGCCGCGCATGAACCGGACCGTCACGATCACCAGGGCGAGGATGAAGATCGGGCCGAACAGGTTGTGCCCCTGAAGCGAGGCGCTGGCCAGCACCGAGACCACTTCACGCCCGATCAGCGGCAGCAGCAGCGGCCGGCCCAGCAGGATGATGAGCCCCGAAATCGCCATCAGGATGAATACCGAGGCCAGGAACCAGTGCGCGACCCGGTGCGACAGCGAAAAGCGGGGAATCGTCTTTCCCGACCGGCCGGCCCGGATCGGGATACGGCCGCGGACAAGGCGGAACAGGGCGATCAGGATCACCACGCCGGCCAGGAGCCGCCAGGACCAGGGCAGGATGTACTGGCGACGGATCATCCGCCATTCCTCGCCCAGAACCTGCATCAACTGCCCGCTGGCGGTCGAGGAAGAGGGACGCGCCCGTTCGCCCGCCTTCACCGCGCGCCAGATATCGGGGTCCGATTGCGGCCCCAGCGTGCGTAGCTGGTCGGGCAGGGCGGTTGCCGGCGGGGGCAGGGGTTTGCGCAATGGCAGAAGCTCCAGCCCCCGCCTTTTCATCTCCTGCCTGCGCAGGATGTCGTCCAGCGTCTGGGCGCCG
>JALTNO010000438.1 GCA_027000645.1 Paracoccaceae bacterium
GACAGGCCGCCAAAGACCAGCGCGGTATAAAGCTGCACCGCGCTGGCCCCGGCAAGGATCTTGGCATAGGCGTCCTCGGCCGATCCGATCCCGCCGACACCGATCAGGGGCAGCCTGCCTTCGGTCAAGACCGACAGGCGCGCCAGAACGCGTGTCGATTTCTCGAACAGAGGCGCCCCGGACAGCCCGCCCGCCTCATGCGCATGGGGGCCATGCAGGCCGGTACGATCCAGCGTGGTGTTGGTGGCGATGATCGCGTCCACGCCCGCCTCGCACGCCACCTCGGCGATGTCGCGCAGTTCGGAATCATCCAGATCCGGCGCGATCTTCAGAAAGACCGGAACCGGGCGGGGCAGCCGGTCGCGCGCCTCCATCACCCCGCGCAAGAGCGCGCCCAGCGCCGCCCTGCCCTGCAGGTCGCGCAGGTTTTCGGTGTTGGGAGACGACACGTTGACAGTGGCAAAATCCAGCCATGCGCCGCAATGCGCCAGAACCCGGGCAAAGTCGGCGGCGCGGTCGGGGCTGTCCTTGTTGGCGCCAAGGTTCAGGCCGATCACCGCATCCGCGGGCCGCCGCGCCAGCCGCTCCGCCACCGCCTCCATCCCGTCATTGTTGAAGCCGAAGCGGTTGATCACCGCCCGGTCCCGGCTCAGGCGGAACAGCCGCGGGCGCCGGTTGCCGGGCTGCGGGCGCGGGGTGACGGCACCGGCCTCGACAAAGCCGAAACCCGCGCGCGAAAGCGGGGCCAGCACTTCGGCATTCTTGTCGAAACCGGCGGCCAGCCCCACCGGGTTCGGCAGCTCGATCCCGGCCAGCCGGGTGCGCAGGCGCGGCGAGGTCACGGGGCCGGGCCGCGGCCCCAGCCCGGCGCGCAACGCCCGGATCGCCAGCCCATGCGCGGTTTCCGGGTCGAGACAGCGCAGCGCGGCAAGACCCGCCGCCTCCAGCAGCGCCGCCATCAGCCGAAGACCTCGCCCGTCTCGCTGACGCCGCAGCGGATCAGGCGCGAGGTCAGGACCGCCGCCTGCCTGTGCACCACCGCCACGCGATAGGCCGGATCGGTCACCATCTCCAGGAAGGCATGCGCCGAAGGGTAGCGCGCCACGAAGCAATGATCCCACCGCTCGTCGCCGGGTCCGATCAGCACCATCCGGAATGCACCGCGCCAGACTATGCGGCCGCCCACGCGGGACAGGATCGGGCCGGTCCGGGCTCCGTAGCGGGCGTATGCCTCGGCGCCGGTCAACCCCTTGCCAAAGAGATCGTGCCCCTCCGGGTAGGCGGCCACCTCGCGCAGTCGCACCAGGTTGAGCATGTCGATGGGCTGGTCGCGCTCGAGCGACTTGAACGCTTCGAACTGCGCGCGTTCGGGGTCGATGAAGGCTTCGGTCATTCCATGTCCTCCGGGAACCGGTGCCGCCCGTTTCTCAGGGCCAGGGGCCGGGACCAGAGCACCTCGTCCAGCCGCAGGCGGCGATAGAGATGCGGAAACAGCGCCCCGCCGCGCGAAGGTTCCCATTTCAGGGCCTCGCCCAGCCGCTCGGCCCGGACCGCCAGCAGCACCAGCCCGTCCTCCCCGGCAAAATGCTTCGCCGCCGTTTCGGCCACCTGCGCGGCGGTGGAAAAATGGATGAAACCGTCGGCGCGATCGACCGGGGCGCCGTCGGTTTCGCCGGCCGCGCGCAGCGCATCCCATTCGCCGGCGCGAAAGATCTTGTAGATCAGCATGGGCCGGTGATGCCCCGACATGGGCGGGGAATCAAGCGTGAAAACCCGCGCGCCGGGGCATCTGGCACATGACCGGAGGCGCTCGCCCGGCGACGCCCGACGCATGCCCGAACCGCCCGCGAACCGCCCGGAGGAAACCGTGCCACCTCCCTTGCATCGGCCGCGCCCGGCACCGCGCTTTCCCTCGCCTCCGATCCGGGTTAGAGGGGGCCATGGCGATTGAATATTCCTCGCTTCGCGAGCTTCTGAACCACGGTTTCGACACCGTGATCGACGTGCGCAGCCCGGCCGAGTTCGCCGAGGATCACCTTCCCGGCGCCATCAACCTGCCGGTGCTGGACAATGCGGAACGGGCGCGGGTGGGTACCATCTACAAGCAGCAAAGCCCGTTTCTGGCCCGCAAGATCGGGGCGGCGCTGGTCTTCCGCAATGCCGCCAACCATATCGAGCAGCATCTCATGTCCCATGATGGCGGCTGGCGGCCGCTGGTCTATTGCTGGCGCGGCGGGCAGCGGTCGGGGGCGTTTGCATGGATGCTCGGGCAGATCGGCTGGCGGGCCGACTCGGTCCAGGGGGGCTATCGCAGCTTTCGCCGCCTGGTCAAAGGCTATCTCTATGACGAGCCGCTGCCCTTCCGGCTGATCGCACTGGACGGCTATACCGGCACCGCCAAGACCGAGCTTCTGGGCCTTCTGCGGGCGCGCGGCGTGCAGGTGGTGGATCTCGAGGCGCTGGCCGCGCATCGCGGCTCGCTTCTGGGCGCGCGGGCCGAGCGGCAGCCCAGCCAGAAGGCCTTTGAAACCGCGCTGGCGGTGGAATTGCAGGGGCTGGACCCGGCCCAGCCTGTCCTGGTCGAGGCAGAATCAAGCAAGATCGGGGAAAGGATCATTCCACCCGGCCTCTGGCAGGCGATGCGCGCGGCCCCGCGGATCGAGGTGACGGCCCCGATCGAGGCCCGCGCCCGCTATCTGGCGCGGGCCTATGACGACATCCTGTCGGACGGCGACGAGCTGCGGCGCAAGCTTGCCCTGCTCAAGGCTCATCGCGGCGGCGAGATCGTCCAGGGCTGGTTCGAGCTGATCGACGCCGGCGACCGGGTGGCGCTGACCCGCGCCCTGATGGAGCAGCACTACGACCCCGCCTATGCCAAGTCGCGCCGGACGGTGGGGGCGCCGGTGGCGGCCCGGATCGCGGCCGAGGGGCTGGAACCCGCCCAGCTGGAAGCGATTGCCGCCCGGATCGAGGCCGCGGTGGACGAAATCACGGGCCGGTAACGGGGCCAGTGACGGGGGCAATCCGGTCCTCGCCCCCCACGCGCCCCTTGCCTCAGCAATAGCGTTCGGGGCCAACCCACTGATCGGTGCTGTAGCGGTCGCCATGAGCCCAACCCACCGGCAGGACCGCCTCGATCCGGGCCATGTCCTGCGGCGACAGGGACAGTTCGGTGCCGCGCACCAGTTCGCGGAAATGCGCGACCGAGCGGGTCCCGGGGATCGGGATCACATGATCGCCGCGATGCAGCAGCCAGGCGATGGCCAGGGCGGCGGCCGGCTCACCCATCTCGGCGGCAAGCGCGCGGAAGCGGTCGGTGATCTTCAGATTGGCCGAGAGGTTCGGCTCCATGAAGCGCGGATTGACCTTGAGAAAGGACAGGCTGGGAATGATCGCCGGGTCCAGCGGGTGGTCGGTCAGCAGCGATCGGCCCACCGGCGAGAATGCCACCAGCGCGGTTCCCAGCTCGGCGCAGCTCTGGACCAGCCCCAGTTCGGGCGAGCGAGTGGAGAGCGAATATTCCGATTGCACGGCGGCGACCGGGTGAACCGCCGCCGCCCGGCGCAGGCTGGAGGGCGCGATCTCGGAAAAGCCGATGGCGCGGGTCTTGCCCTTTTCCACCAGCCGGGCAAGGTTGCCGGTGGCCTCCTCGATGGGCATGTCCGGGTCGCGGCGGTGGATGTAGAACAGGTCCACATGGTCGATACCCATCCGCGTCAGCGACTTGTCCAGCTCGGATTCCAGGTGTTGCAGCGAATTGTCGAAATACCGCCTTCCGTCGGCATCGCGGGTGATGCCGGCCTTGGTGGCGATGTGGAAGCGCGCGCGCGCGCCGGGACGGTCGGCCAGAAACCGGCCGATGGCCTTTTCCGACCGGCCCATGCCGTAGATGTTCGAGGTATCGATATGGGTGACGCCCAGTTCCAGCGCCGCATCCAGGATCGCCAGGCTGTTTTCGTCGGTGGTGGGCCCGTAGAATTCGGCGAACGACATCGCCCCGATCCCGATCGCCGACACTTTCGGGCCGCCCCGGCCCATCTCGCGGTATTTCATTGCGCCTCCTTCCCGTGATCCTTCGGCAGTTTCGCTGCCACCGCCCGCACCGCCGCGGCCACCGCCGCGGGAATGTCCAGATCGGTCGTATCCAGCACCAGCGCGTCCTCGGCCGGGCGCAGCGGCGCACTCGCGCGGTCGCGGTCGCGGGCGTCGCGCGCCTCGACCTCGGCCAGAACCGCGTCGAAACTGGTATCGGCACCGGCGGCGCGCAGCTCCTGCCAGCGCCGGCGCGCCCGCGTCCGGGCATCGGCGGTGACGAACAGCTTGACCTCGGCCCCGGGGCAGATCACCGTGCCGATGTCGCGCCCGTCCAGAACCGCGCCGCCCTCGCGCCGGGCGAATGCGCGCTGGAAGTCGACCAGTGCTGCGCGCACCTGCGGGATCGCCGCCACCCGGCTGGCGGCGGCGGCCACTTCCTGGCTGCGCAGGTCGGGGCGATCTAGATCCTCGGGCGACAGTGCCCTCGCCGCCGCCACCGGATCGGCGCCGGCAAGGACCTTCGCCCCCACCGCGCGGTAGAGCAGCCCGGTATCCAGATGCGCCAGCCCGAAGCGTTCGGCCACGGCGCGCGCAATCGTGCCCTTGCCCGCCGCCGCGGGCCCGTCGATGGCCACGGTGAAGCGCATCAGCCCCGCCACCTCTCGCGCATCCGCCGCGCCAGCGCCAACAGCAGCATGCCCATGGCGAACCCCGTCAGCGCCGACTTGGCCACCGTCGCCCGGCTGGCCGCGGCAATCGCCTCGTCGGTGACCGTATCGGCCGTCAGCAGCGCCGCCACGCGGGCATTTTCCAGGTAATCGGCGGCCATCCCCCCCAGCACCGCGACCAGCAGCACCACCCGCAGCAGCGGCGAGCGCACCAGCGCCGCAACCCCGCCGGCCAGCACCACCGCCAGCAGCGCGGGATAGAGCGCATCCAACAGCCGCTGAGGACCCAGATAGACCGCCCGGCCCTCGTCGCTCAGCGCCGAGAGGAAAGCGCGCGCCTCGTCCGGCCCGTAGCCCGAGAAGCGAAGGTCGAAGGGCGCCAGCCCGTCCGCCTCGTCCAGGATCCGCGGCAGAGTCCAGAACACCATCGCCGCATAGACCGCAAGCGCCGCACCGAATGCCAGCCAGTATCCCATGCGCGGGGGGGTCATTCGCCGATCTCCTCGATCCGGGCACCAAGCCCGGCCATGAGTTTCCGGAAGGTCGGGAAAGAGGTGGCGATCGGTGCGCCGTCGTCCAGTGAAACCGCCGCCCGGGCAGCCATGCCCAGCACCAGAAACGACATGGCGATGCGGTGGTCAAGCCGGGTTTCCACCTCGGCCCCGCCGGGCACGCCGCCGGCGCCATGCCCCTCGACCGACCACCAGTCCTCGCCTTCCGCGACATCGATCCCGTTGGCGCGCAGCCCGCGGGCCATGGCGTCGATGCGGTCGCTTTCCTTCACCCGCAGCTCCTTCACCCCGCGCATGACGGTCACGCCGCGCGCGTTCGCGGCCACCACCGACAGGATGGGGTATTCGTCGATCATGCTGGCCGCGCGCTCGGGCGGCACCTCGATCCCCTCCATGTCGGGCGAAAATCGCGCGCGCAGGTCGGCCACCGGCTCTCCCCCTTCGTCGCGTTCGTTTTCATAGGTCAGGTCGGCGCCCATCTCGCGCAGAGTGGCAAACAGCCCCGCCCGCGTGGGGTTCAGCCCGATCCCCGGCACCAGCACATCCGAGCCCGGCACGATCAGCGCCGCACAGACCGGAAAGGCGGCGCTGGAGGGGTCGCGGGGCACCACGATTTCCTGCGGTTGCAGTTCGGGCTGGCCGGTCAGGGTGATGACCCGGCCCGCGGCGCCCTCTTCGACCGCGATGCGCGCGCCGAAGCCCGCCAGCATCCGTTCGGTGTGATCGCGGGTCGGCGTGCGCTCGATCACCACGGTTTCGCCCGGCGCGTTCAGCCCCGCCAGCAGCACCGCCGATTTCACCTGCGCCGAGGCCACCGGCAGTTCGTAGCGCAGCGGCACCGGGTCGAAGGCCCCGACGATGGTCATCGGCAGACGCCCGCCCGACCGCCCCACCGCGCGGGCTCCGAACATCTCCAGCGGGTCGGTCACCCGCGCCATGGGGCGGCGGTTGAGGCTGGCGTCGCCGGTGAAGGTGGCGGTGATGGGCGAGGTCGCCATGGCGCCCATGATCAGCCGCACGCTGGTGCCGGAATTGCCGCAATCGATCACCTGATCGGGTTCGGCGAAACCGCCCACGCCCATCCCGTGAACCGACCAGTTGCCGCCGCCGTGATCCACCACCTCGGCACCGAAGGCCCGCATCGCCCGCGCCGTGTCGAGGACATCCTGTCCCTCCAGCAGCCCGGAGATGCGCGTCTCGCCCACGGCAAGCGCGCCGAGGATCAGCGAACGGTGCGAAATCGACTTGTCCCCGGGCACCTCGGCCACGCCGGACAGCGGGCCGCAGGGGATCGCGCGCAGGGGGAGGGGTTTGCCGTGGGCTGACATTGCGTTTCCTTACCGTGTTGCCGCACCGGGCTTACCCAATTGGCCGGCCCCGGTCCAGCGCCGATGCCGCGCAAGGCCGCGCGGGCCGCCCGGCCGGATTCCGGCACGCCTGCGCGAATTGTCCGGTCTGCTTGCCGGTCACCTTTCCGGGGGCACGTCGATCCCGCCCATCCATGGCTTGATGTCGATGACCGGGGTGCCGTCGAAGGCATCGATCGCATCGATCCCGATGATCCCCCGCCCGGCATCCAGCGAGGTGATCCATACCGCCGCCATCGCCACCGGGTTGGGCCGCACGGGCGAGCGCAGCGCGAACACGCCCCTGGGATCGGGCGTGTGGCGCGGGGCCTGCACGATCAGGTCGCGCCGGCCCCGGTCCATCCAGTAGAGAACCCAGATCGCCCGCCCCTCCTCCAACCCGGCAAGCCCCGGCGCATAGGCGGGGTCCAGTTCGATCCGCGCGCCGTGACCGTCCGCGCGCGCCTGGGTCAGGTTTCGCGGCGCGGTGCCCGGCTGCCATTCCGACCGGATCCGGCCGATGAAGGTCACGCCGGCCCGTGCCCGCTCCGCCGGGTCGAAGCCCAGCGCGATCTCGCCTTCGCGCATCTCGCCGAAACTGGTCAATTTTCCGCCTCCGTGAAGGATCCGCCCGGCCCATCTGAACGGGCAGCGGCGAAATGATCAACCCCGCCCCCCGTGGCATGCTGTCGCCGCCGCCCCCGGCGCAGAGGCGGCCCGGACGAGTCCCGAACATGCCCGGCCACCGCCCGATGCGGCGCCGTGTCAGGCGGGGCCGTCCTGCCGGGCATGCGTTCGGCGGCGAAAGAGCTCCACGAAACGCGCCCGTGCCGCCGGCAGGGGCCGGTTGCCCAGCGCCGGCGCCAGCCGGTGTTCGAGGAAATACCCGGTCGTGGTCAGCGCCCGAAGCACCTCTGCATCCGGTGCCGGACCTTCCCCGCGCAGGCATGGCGGCAGCGGCAGCAGGCGGCTGGCCCACTCGCCGGCGCCCTGCCGCGACACCGCCCGGCCGGTGCGAGGGGAGACATGGACCAGATCCGTGCGCGCGCCGGTAACCGCGCAGCGGGAAAGATCGAGGCCGAAGCCCGTTTCCTCGAGCAGCGCCCGTTCCCAGCCCAGATAGGCCAGCGGCCACAGATCGTCCTGCCCCAGAAGGTCCAGCAACGCCTGGCTGCGGGCATAGAGGCGCGGGTGGGGTTCGCGTTCGGGCAGGGCAAAGGACAGCAGCGCGGTGACCGCGTTCAGCCCGGCCAGCGCCAGCCGCCCCGAAAGCGCGGCCGCCGCGCGCGAGCGGACCGGTTCGACCGTATAAGTGCCCAGGTGGTCCTCAAGCCGCGCCCGCCAGGTGACGTCGAGCTGGGCGCCGGGCTGCAGGATCGGGGCCAGCCGGCGCCCTGCCCCCCCGCGCACGACACCGCCATGGCGGCCGTGGTCTTCGGTGAAGACCTCGATGATCACGGCGCTTTCGCCATGGGGGCGAAGATTCAGCAATATGCCGTGATCTCGCCACTGCATCGGTTCACGCCAGCCCCGGTTCGTCCAGCAGGTGCCGGCCCTGGCGGTCTTCCACCTCGATCACCCACAGATCCGGGTCGAAGCCGCGCTGGCGGGCGATGGCGGCATCCACCGCGGGTTCGTCGCCAGAGGCCAGCTCGTGCCAGCGCCGGGCGCCGGTGGCAAGATCGAAGCCGCGCTGGAACAGCTGCGCCTGCCCGTCGAGCGTATTGAGCTTGACCAGCACCGCGCCGGCGTCGTCATCGCCATGGGCGGTCACGAAGGCCGGGATGCCGTGCAGGCGCAGCCGCGCCAGATAGGCATGCACCCAGAAGGATGCCGTCAGGCGGGGGGTCATGGCCTGCCTGCCCCACTGGCGGGGCGGGTGGAAAGGGCGGGAGCCTCCGGCGGGAGTATTTGGGGCAAGATGAAGGTCATGTCACGCCTCCGCTTCAGGCGCCGTCCTTGAAGTCGAGGCCCATTTCGGAATAGCGCTCGGGCTCTTCCAGCCAGTTCGGGCGCACCCGGACCTGGAGGAAGAGATGTATCTTTCGGCCCAGAAATTCCTCAAGCTCGGCCCGGGCCAGTTTACCCACCGCCTTGATGGTTTCGCCCTTGTGCCCCAGCACGATGCCCTTGTGGCCGTCGCGGGCCACGTAGATCACCTGGTCGATGCGGGCGCTGCCGTCCTTGCGTTCCTCCCAGTTTTCGGTTTCCACGGTCAGCTGGTAGGGCAGTTCCTGGTGCAGGCGCAGGGTCAGCTTCTCGCGGGTGATCTCGGCCGCGATCATCCGCAGCGGCAGGTCGGCGATCTGGTCTTCGGGGTAGAGCCAGGGGCCTTCGGGCAGTTCATCGGCCAGCCAGCGGCGCAGGTCGTCGGTGCCGTGGCCCTTTTCGGCCGAGATCATGAAGGTGCGGGCGAAGTCGAAGCGATCGTTCATCTCTGCGGCCAGAGAGAGCAGGCGTTCGGAGGCGACCCGGTCGATCTTGTTGATGGCCAGTGCCACGGGGCGGCCGCGCGCGGTTTCCGTCAGTTCCGCGAGGATCCGTTCCACCCCCGCAGTCACGCCTCGATGGGCCTCGATCAGCAGCACGATGATGTCGGCATCGGCCGCCCCGCCCCAGGCGGCGGCGACCATCGCCCGGTCAAGCCGCCGGCGGGGGCGAAACAGGCCGGGCGTGTCCACCAGCACGATCTGGGTGTCGCCCTCGATCGCCACGCCGCGAATGCGGGTGCGGGTGGTCTGGACCTTGTGGGTGACGATCGACACCTTGGCGCCGACCATCCGGTTGGTCAGGGTGGACTTGCCCGCATTGGGTTC
>JALTNO010000439.1 GCA_027000645.1 Paracoccaceae bacterium
ACATGCTGCGCGAACTTCTGGAATGGCGACTTGGCGACAAGAGAATGCCTGTTCAATCCCGTCACGAAGTTGACGATCCGCCCAAAGCCTACAATGCCGGCCCTTTTCGGCGAGACATTCAACCCGGGAAGCTGGAATCAGGGGATCGTCAGCGCCGGCAAGAACCTGATCCTGCTGACAACGCTGAACAAGGGCAGCATGGCGGCAGGGAACCACTATCAGGATCGGTTCCTCTCGCCAGACAGGATGCAATGGCAGAGTCAGAATCAGACGGGAAAGGACAGTCGTCACGGCAAGATTCTTTCGGGTTCCCTTCCCGATTGGCGCGTGCACCTGTTTGTTCGCAGTGAGAAGATGCGCGGCTCCAAAGCCGCGCCCTTCATCTATCTCGGACGACCAACGTTCATGGACTGGGAGGGAGAGAAGCCGATTACGGTATTTTGGAAGCTGCCCCGCGCAGTGCCCGAGCACCTGCACGAGATGTTCGGGATCACGCTGTCCGATCCATGATCTTCTCGTTGACGATTGACATGCCGGATTGCTTGTTGCCGCGTTACTCGGCGCTGATTTGGACCTTGTCTTCCAGCGTTCGCCCGACGGTCTGCCTTGTCCACGCTTTCCCGGCCGCTGTCCGCATGCCGAGGGTCACGCCCGGGCATGTCGCGTGAACCCGGCCTTATCCGTTCAGGTGGGCATAGACCGTGGTTCGCGAAATCCCGAGTTGACGGGCGACAAGGCTGACATTGCCGCCGCATTCATGCAGCAGCTTGCGGATCTTGCGGCATCGCTGTTCGTGCAGTGCCTTGCCCCTGCACCGCGGGCAGGCTGAAATCTCGTCTCCTGGCAGGGCCTGAAGGCATTGCAGATCCTCCTTGCGCAGAACCGGGTGCTTCGCATTGGCGACCACGAGTTGCAGCGCACGTTTCAGGTCACGGATGTTGCCCGGCCAGGACCGTTGCCCGAGCTGCTCGATCGCCAGTTTCGAGAGAACGTGCCGGGACGATATGCCGGTCAGGATCGATTGGCAGATCTTGGCGAAATCGGAGCGCTCCTCAAGGCGCGGCAGGGTGAATCGATATCCGGAAATGCGCTGAACGAAATCCCTTTCCAGCCAGCCCTCCGCTTCGAGCGCGTCGGCCGACCGGGAGGTCGTGAAGACGACCGCACGACACGCCGCCGCGGTGGGCCGGTCATGGCGCAGTGACAGGTCGTCGAGAAAACGCCCGAGCGCGAAATGCGCCTGGGCGGGCAGTCGGGAAATCTCGTCGAAATGAATCGTGCCGCCCGATTCCAGGAACTGGCGGATGGCATCCGCCGGGGATCCATGAGCCGCCGGAACGGCTCGGAGACCCGGCGCGCCGGTCGGGAAGTTGTCGAAATCGGCAGCCGACAAGGAGGCGCAGTCGATCGGAAGAAACGGCGCGAGAGGCTGGATGAGCGCGTGTATCTCCCGCGCCACGGTGCGCTTCCCGGTGCCGCTTTCACCCTCGATGAGCACCGGCAGGCCTGCTCGCGCGGCGTTGCATGCCAGCTTGATCTGGCGGCGAAGAAGCTGGTCCTCGAGAACCGGCGCCTCCCGCGTGGCGGGCCCGGCACGGGCCTGCGCCTTGCCCGGCGACAAGACGGCGCCCTGGTGGATGCGCCTGACCAGATCTCCGCGGCGCGCCAGGTTTCCCGCGGCGAATACCGTGGAGCCGAGCCAGTCCTCGAGCTGAACGGTCTTGCCATCGATGAGCCGATGGACGAGTTCGCCGAAGGAGTTGCGGAAGATGTCGGAAAACCGGCTGTTTTCCGCGAGGTTGATGCCGTTGAGCATGGCCACGGCCCGCGAGTTGGAGCCGGTAAGATTGCCTTCCAGATCGAATGCCAGAAGCCCGACGCTCATCGTGCTGAGATATTCCTGGCGCGGATGGAAGGAGAGGGTGATCGAAGACTTGTGATCCTCGAGGAAAAGCCGGTTCTCGATATTCGTTGCGGCCAGCTTCACCAGGGCCAGCGTGTGATGCTGGCGCGCGGTGATGTCCGAGGAGGCGTCGATCAGCCCGACAATGCGGTTGTGGCTGTCGAAAATGGGTGCGGCAAGGCATGACACTGTGGCGTGTTCACGGAAGAAATGTTCCTGCCCGATCACCTTGGCGGGCTTGCGTGTGGCCAGCGCCAGGCCCAGCGCATTGGTGCCGCGATGTTCTTCCTTCCATACCGACCCGGGAACGATGGTGCGGCCCGTGGGAGTGCTCTTGAAATCGGGGTCCGCGATGGTGTCGAGCAGCACCCCGTCGGCATCGGCGAAGGCGACCATGAAATTGGTGCCGGCGATCTGGGAAAACAGCAGCTCCAGCTCGGGCCGGGCCAGCAGCGAGATGCGCCGGTTGCGGGCCCGGCGTTCATTCAGTTCGGGCAGGGAGACGGCCGCATCGGTGGGCGGCGCCAGCGGGTCGAGACCGGCCCTGAGGCTGCGCCGCCAGCTGTTCTCGATATCGCCGGGCACCAGCCCGGGCGGCACCTGGCCGTGGGTTTCAAGCTGGCGCCGGGCAATGTGAAACTCGGTTGACAATTTCCAGCGATCCCCCCTATCAGACGGCGATTCCGTGCCCAGTCTGGGGCGAGCATAGCAAATCATGCAAACGGCAATCCACGAACTGTTCAGTTTCTGAACACATTAACCCCCTGACCTGATCTTTTCTGAACACTGTTTTCCGTCGCCCGATGCAGGGCGGCGATTATGCTTGGGCTGGTATTTACAGGCTGTGGGAGCACATCATGAAAGCCCAGGTATTGGAAGCGTATGACGAGGAATTGTCGGCACCGTCATGGGTGACCATGAAGGAGGTTCCGGACCCGAAGATCGAGAAATCGACCGATGTGATCGTGCGCATCGGCGGGGCCGGGGTCTGCCGCACCGACCTGCATATCATCGAGGGCGTCTGGCGCCCGCACATGGACCCCACGGGTGATGCCCTGCTGCCGCTGATCATGGGGCACGAGAATGCCGGGTGGATCGAGGAGATCGGCCCGGAGGTGGAGCACCTCAAGGTCGGCGACCCGGTGATCGTGCACCCGAAGATCTCGGACGGGACCTGCCTGGCCTGCCGCCGCGGCGAGGACATGCACGGCGACGGCCCCTTCCCGGGGCTCGACAGCGACGGCGGCTATGCCGAGTTTCTCAAGACCTCGATGCGCAACATCGTGACCCTGCCCAGGACGCTCGAGCCGAAGGACGTGGCGCCCTATTCCGATGCGGGCCTTACCGCCTACCGGGCGGCCAAGAAGGCGTCTCGCCACCTGCTGCCGGGCGAGAAATGCGTTGTCATCGGGGCCGGGGGCCTGGGTCATATCGGCATCCAGGTGCTGCGCGCCATGTGTGCGGCCGACATCATCGTGGTGGACGTTTCCGACATGTCGCTGGAGCTTGCCCGGGAATGCGGCGCGCATCATCTGGTGAAGGCCGACGGCAACGAGGTCGAGGCGGTGATGGAACTCACCGGCGGCAACGGGGCCGAGGCGGTGCTGGACTTCGTCGGGGAAAAGGGCACCACTCACAAGGGTCTGGCCATGACCCGGGCGATGGGGAACTATTACATCATCGGCTATGGCGAGGACATCCAGGTGCCGGCCGTCGACATGATCATCACCGAACGCAACATCATCGGCAACCTGGTCGGCACCTGGGCCGAACTGACCGAGCTGATGGAGCTGGCGCACCGGGGCATGGTCAATCTGGCGATCAGGGAATACGCGCTCGCCGATGCGAACCAGGCGCTGAGGGATCTGCGCGACGGCAAGATCAGGGGGCGCGCGGTTCTCGTGCCCTGAGGCGACAGGAAATCAAACTGGGAGGAAAAGATGAAACCGATCAAGATGGCGCTGCTTCTGTCGAGCAGCATCGCGCTGGCGGGGCAGGGTGCCCTGGCGCAAGGGGACTATTCGAAATTCGGCATCAAGGAGGACCTTCCGGGCACCTGCAGCTATGCCAATATCGACAAGAAGGACTATTCCGGCAAGACGCTGAACATCATCACCCACGCCATTCCGGTGATGGGCGAGCCGACCGCGCTGCATGCCAAGCAGTTCAGCGAGCTGACCGGCGCCAAGGTCAACGTCGTGCACGTTCCCTTCGGCGATCTGTTCCAGCGCATCATGATCCCGTTCCAGACCGGCCAGAACGCCTATGACGTGATGTTCTACGGCTCGCTCTGGATCGGCGACCTCAACCCCTTCCTCGAACCGGTGCCCGAGTTCTACCGCAACTCCACCGGCATGAAGGACGTCACCCCCAACTACATCGGCGTGGCCTCGTGGGGCGACCAGATGGTGCAGTACCCGGTGGATGGCGACCGCCATTACCTGAAGTATCGCACCGACGTCTTCGACAACCCGGAACTGCAGGCGAAATACAAGGAGGCCACCGGCAAGGATCTGAAGGTGCCCGCCACCTGGGAGGAATACAACGAGGTGGCCGCCTTCTTCACCGACTGGGACTGGGATGGCGACGGCGAGAAGAACTACGGCTCGGCCGAAGTGGTCAAGCGCGACGACCTGATGTTCTCGGCCTTCATCAGCCGGGTGGCGCCCTTTGCCAAGCACCCCGACGTCAAGGGCGGCTTCTTCTTCGACCTTGAAACCATGGAGCCGCTGGTCAACACGCCGGGCTGGGTGCGCGGGCTGGAACTGTTCGTCGAGGCGCAGAAGACCTTCCCGCCGGGCGGCAACAATTTCGGCCTGGGCGACGAGATCTTCTCGTTCGGTGGCGGCCAGACGCTGATGAGCTACAGCTGGGATGACGCCTACATCCAGGCCATGCAGACCGACAGCCGTATCCGCGACAAGGTGGCCGCGGCGCCGCTGCCCGGCTCCTACGAGGTGTGGAACCGCAAGACCGGCAAGTGGGACAAGTTCGACGAGCCCAACCGCGCGCCCTACATCACCTGGGGCTGGACCTCGGCAGTGTCGAAGAATTCCGAGGTCAAGGACGTCGCCTTCGACTTCCTGTGCTTCTTCTCGAACGAGGCCAACACGCTGCACGACCTGCAGATCGGCCGCTTCGGGGTGAACCCCTACCGCAAGTCGCATTTCACGCTGGACCTGTGGCAGGGCAAGCTGGGCTGGAGCGAGAAATCCGCTCAGACCTATATCGACACGCTTTCGGGGATGGACCTGAGCAAGAACCGCGTGTTCGACCTGCGGGTGCCGGGCGTGAACCAGTTCATGTCGGCGCTGGCCGTCGGCGTGTCCGAGGCGCTGGCCGGGCAGAAGACGCCGCAGGAGGCGCTGGACGGCGTGGCCGAGCAGTGGCGCGCCATCGTCGATCGGATCGGCAAGGAACGGGTACGCGAGGCCTACGCGAAAGTTGTTGCATTGGAAGACAACTTGCAATGAACTTCGGGCCGGGAGGGCAATGACCCTCCCGGCTGTCCATCGAGAAGAATGACGGCGGGGGGAAAGCAGCGATGTATCGGGACAAGTATTTCTTCCTGCTGCCCGGCCTCGTCGTCCTGATCGCGATCATCATCTTCCCGCTTCTGTTCACGATCAGGGTCAGCTTCTCGAGTTGGGACGTGTTCCAGCCCGGGCTTGATTACATCGGCGGGCGGAACTTCGCCCGGGTGTTCGAGGACACCCGCTTCTGGGAAAGCCTGCTGCGGCTTTCGGTGCTGTCGGTCTCCTCGGTGCTGCTGCAATACGTGATCGGCTTCGCGCTGGCGCTGGCGGTGTGGCGCGAGATCCGTTTCCGCCGCTTCTTCCGGGTGCTGTTCCTGGTGCCGATGATGACCACGCCGGTGGTGATGTCGGTGATCTGGCGCACCATCTTCCACGAAAGCCTCGGGCCGGCCAACGACATTCTGCAGGCCATCGGCCTGGGGACGGTGCCGTGGCTCTCCACCGGCACGGCGGCCTTCATCTCGGTGCTGATCGTCGAGGTCTGGCAGTGGACGCCCTTCATGTTCCTGCTGCTGCTGGCGGGGCTGGTGTCGCTGCCGCGCGAACCCTACCTTGCCGCCGCCATCGACGGGGCCGGGCCGATCCGTACCTTTCTTCAGGTCACCTTCCCCCTGATGGCGCCCATCACCATCGGCGCCATCATCATCCGCCTGATCGAGGCGTCCAAGATCATGGAGACCGTCTATGTGATGACATCGGGCGGCCCCGGCACCGCCACCGAGACATCGAGCTACTACATCTACATCCGCGGCCTGCGCGACTTCCAGATCGGCTATTCGGCGGCGCTGTCGCTGACCTATCTGGTGATCATGATCGTCAGCCTGACGATCATCGCCAAGGTTCTGGCGCGGATGCTGCTGCCGAGGGAGGGCTGAGCGATGCGCACCTTCTACCTCGCAATCAAGTATCTCGCTCTTCTGTTGTGGTCGAGCTTCATCGTCTTTCCGTTCCTGTGGGCGCTGTCCACATCCTTCAAGGACGCCAACGCCATCACCAGCGGGGCCACCTATATCCCGTGGCTGCAGTTCAAGCCGTCCTCGCAGGGCTGGGCCTCGCTGTTCAGTGACGGCTCGACGGGCATCAACATCGTCGATCCCTACATCAACAGCGCCATTGTCACCATCTCGGCAAGCGTGATCTCGATCGCGCTGGGCACGCTGGCCGCCTACGGGCTGTCGCGCTTCGAGTTCCGCGCCGGCTTCGTCAAGAACAGCGACATCACCTTCTTCTTCATCTCGCAGCGGATCATGCCGCCGATCGTGCTGGCCATCCCCTTCTTCCTGATGCTCAAGACGCTGGGGCTGCTGGATACCGTCTACGGGCTGATCCTGGTCTATGTGGCGCTGCTGCTGCCCATTGCCGTGTGGGTGATGATCGACTTCTTCGGCAACATCCCCAGGGAGCTGGACGAGCTGGCGATGATCGACGGCTGCCGCCCCATCGGCGCCTTCTTCCGGGTGATCCTGCCCAATTCGGTTCCGGGGCTGGTGGTGGCGGGCATGTTCTGCCTGATCTTCGGCTGGAACGATTTCTTCTTTGCCTTCACCCTGACCTTCACCAAGGTGCAGCTTCTGCCGGTGGCGATCGTGTCGCTCAACTCCTCCGTCACCCCGTGGTGGAGCCTCTCGGCCTTCGCGCTGATCTCGGTCGCGCCGCTGGTGCTGATCGCCTTCCTCGTCGAAAACTTCCTGTCCAAGGGCAGTCTTGCCGGAGCAATCAGGTAGCCTCATGCTGGAGATGCGCGACGTCAGCAGAACCGTGGACGGCGAGGTCCACCTGGCCGACATAAGCTTCACCTTCGAGGCGGGGCGGTTCTACACCATCCTCGGGCGCACCGGTGCCGGCAAGACGTCCCTGATGCGCGCGCTCATGGGGCTGATGCCGCTGGATCGCGGGCAGGTTCTGCTGGACGGGACCGACATCACCGCCGTGCCGGTGTGGGAACGCAAGATGGCCATGGTCTATCAGCAGTTCATCAACTACCCGCACCTCAACGTGCTCGACAACGTGGCCTTTCCGCTGCGCCGGCAGGGGGTGGGAAAGGCCGAGGCCCGCAACAGGGCTCGCGAGTTCATCGAACTGGTCGGCCTCGGGGACCTCGTGGACAGACGCCCGGCGCAGCTTTCCGGCGGTCAGCAGCAGCGGGTGGCGCTGGCGCGTGCGCTGGCCAAGGAGGCCAGCACCCTGATGCTGGACGAACCCCTGGTCAATCTCGACTACAAGCTGCGCGAACAGTTGCGCGAACAGTTCCCGAAAATCATCGAGCGCAACCGGGACAGCATCATCCTCTATGCCACCACCGAGCCGCGCGAGGCGATGCAGCTGGGCGACGAGATCATCGTCATGCACGAGGGCCGGATCATCGACGCGGGCAAGCCCGACGAGATGTTCCTGCGCCCGCGCAACATCATCGTGGCCGAACTGATGGGCGAGCCGCCGATCAGCTCTTTCCGCGGCGAGGTTCGCGACGGCGCGGTTCACCTTGCGGGCGGGCTGTGGATCGAGGGCGCGGGCCGGACCCTGCCGGAGCCGGGCGAATACCTGATCGGCATCCGCCCCGAGGACGTGCATGTCGGCGGCACCCTCGCGGCCCGGGTTTCGATGTCGGAAATCAGCGGTTCGGAAACCATCACCCACCTGATCCTTCCCTTCGGTGATCTGCTGATGCTGTCGCAGGGGGTTTCCATCCATGAGCCCGACGACCGGATGAACATCGGCTTTGCCGCTGCCGATCTGTACTTCTTCGATCTTGACGGAAACCTCGTCTCGGCACCCGACAGGGAGGCACGGGACTGATGGCCAGGATCGAACTGGTGAACGTGGCCCATTCCTATGACGGCGGCACGGAGTATGCGCTCAAGCCGCTCGACATGGTCTGGGAGGACGGCCGCACCTATGCCCTTCTGGGGCCTTCGGGATGCGGCAAGACGACGATGCTCAACATCATCTCCGGCCTGCTGAAGCCCTCCGAAGGGCGGCTGCTGTTCGACGGGGTCGATGTCACCGACAGCACCACCGCCGGGCGCAACATCGCCCAGGTGTTCCAGTTTCCGGTCGTCTATTCCACCATGACCGTGGCCCAGAACCTGGCCTTCCCGCTGGTCTGCCGCGGCTATCCCGATCACGAGATCAGGCGCCGGGTGGACAACGTGGCGGAGCTTCTGGGCCTGGCCGACAAGATGCAGATGCCGGCCCGCCGCCTGACCGCGGACCTCAAGCAGCTGGTCTCCATGGGCCGGGGGCTGGTGCGCGAGGACGTGAGCGCCATCCTGCTGGACGAGCCGCTGACGGTGATCGATCCGCAGATGAAGTTCGAGCTGCGCCGCAAGCTCAAGCAGATCAACCGCGAATTCGGCATCACCATGGTCTTCGTCACCCACGACCAGAACGAGGCCATGACATTCGCCGAAGAGGTGGTGGTGATGAAGGATGGCGAGATCATGCAGCGCGGCTCGCCCCAGGATCTGTTCGAACGCCCCGACAACACCTTCGTGGGCTATTTCATCGGCTCGCCGCCGATGAATTTCCTCGATGCCCGGATGGAAGGAAATGTCCTGGTCTGCGAGGGGCTGAATTTCCGCGAGCATCTGCCTGGCATGCCCGACGGGGCGCGGATGCAGCTGGGCTTTCGCCCCGAATTCGTGAAGCTCGGCGACGTGGCCGATTCGGCCTGGCGAGGACGGGCGAGGGTGGAGCACGTGGACAATCTCGGCATCGAGATCGTGGTGACGCTTTCGCTTGCCGACGGGCAGATCCTGCGCGCCAAGAGGCAGGCACGGATGAAGGCGGCCGAAGGTGAGATGCTGGACATCGGCCTGGAGGCCGGCAACCTGCAGATCTATTGCAACGGTGGGCGCCTCGAGCGCGATCCGGGGCGTGACCGGAACTGATCGCGGAAAACCCGGTTGCCGGCCCG
>JALTNO010000440.1 GCA_027000645.1 Paracoccaceae bacterium
TTTCTCCGGTTGCCGCCTTCGTGGTCCGAAGGTCGTGATGTTCGGATTCCGGGGCCGTGACCGGCATGGCGTGGCGGGAAAGGCCCGCATTTCTTCCGGTCATGTCCGCTCCGCATGTTGCCCGAAATCCATAGCAGCCTTCTATTGAGACCTTCCAGTGTTGGAAGGTCAAGCGGCGAAACTTCACCGGGACGTGATCGGAGGATCATTGACGCGCCACCCCGGCCCGCGGCAAATGGAGTCCGGCCCGCGCCGGCAGAACGGGGCGGAGCCGGGCGGACGACGTCACCGGGATGCGGCCTTTGGCGTCCTTTACCGCGGTCGCGGCAATACCTATCTGTCCTGGCGGCACCGCGGCCCCCGATCTGCGGGGAAACGAGCGAAGGAACACGGCCAATGCGCGCTTCGAACCAGCGAAAATGCCGCCCGATCCGCCCATGCGCGGGAAACGGCGCCCGGCCGATTTGTCCGCTTGACCTTCCATCGGCGGAAGGTGCCAGAAGGGGCCGGCTCCGATTCACGAGAGGGACTGAGGCCTGATGCAACGCTCCATCCGTCAGATCGCCCTGAAGCTTTTCGGCACCCTGCTGCTGGTTCTGGCCGCCTTCGCGCCGGCCGTGAGCCATGCCGCCCAGTCCGAAGAATTCGTGTCCACCCCGGTCACCGCGCGGCTGATCACCGTCGAGAACGGCGTGCCCCCCGGCGCGGGAACCGTGTCGGCCGGGCTTCACCTGAAGCTGGCCGAGGGATGGAAGACCTACTGGAAATCCCCGGGCGAGGTCGGCATCCCGCCCGAGATCGACTGGGAAGGCTCCACCAACATCGCCGAGGTGCGTTTCCTGTGGCCGGCGCCGACCCGGTTTCGCGCTTTCGGCATCGAGAATTACGGCTACAAGAAAGAGGTCGTCTTCCCGCTTCAGGTCACGCTGAAGGAGCCGGGGCAGCCGGTGGACTTCCGCGCCAACGTGTCGCTTCTGGTCTGTTCCGAGGTCTGCGTGCCGCAGAATTTCGAACTGACGCTCGGTCTCGGCACCGGCGCCTCGACCGATACCGACTCGGCGGCGCTGATCGGCACCTATGCCGCGCAGATTCCCGATGACGGCAGCGCCACGGGGATCTCGGTTTCCTCGGTCTGGCACGACCCGGAGATGACCCGCCTGGTGATCGAGGTGCGCAGCGAAACGCCGTTCTCGGAACCGGACGTATTCCCCGACATGGGGCCCGATACCTCGTTCGGCCCGGCCGACATCCGCCTGGGCGACGGCGGGCGGGTGATGTGGGCCGAGGTGCCGATCCTGTCCAGCGCCGAGACGCCGCCGCCGCTGGAGGTGACGGTTACCGACGGTCTGCGCGCCGCCGAGTTCAAGCCCGAATATGCCGACGCTCCGGCCGAGCCGCCCTATCAGTCGCAGGTCACGGGGGCCTCCGTTTCCGAACTGGCACTGATCGCGCTGGTGGCGCTGCTGGGCGGGCTGATCCTGAATGTGATGCCCTGCGTGCTGCCGGTGCTGTCGATCAAGTTTTCCTCGGCCCTGAAGCTGCACGGGCAGGGCGCGGCGCGGGTGCGCGAGGGGTTCCTGGCCTCGGCGGCCGGGGTGCTGGCCTTCATGTGGCTGCTGGCCGGGATCCTGATCGCGTTGCGCATGGCGGGGCTGTCGGTGGGCTGGGGGGTCCAGTTCCAGAACCCGTTCTTCCTGATCGTGATGCTGGGCATCCTGATGCTGTTTGCCGCCAACATGTTCGGGCTGTTCGAGATCGCCCTGCCGCAGTCGTGGAACGCCGGGCTGGCCCGCGCCGGCGCGCGCGGGGGGCTGGTGGGCGATTTCCTGACCGGCGCCTTCGCGGCGGTTCTCGCCACGCCCTGTTCGGCGCCCTTCCTCGGCACCGCGGTGACCTTTGCCCTGGCCGGGCGACCACTGGACATCGTGGTGATCTTCACCGCGATGGGGATCGGCCTTGCGTTGCCCTATCTGCTGGTCGCGGCACGGCCGGGATGGGTCACGAAGCTGCCCAGGCCGGGCCGCTGGATGGTGGTGGTGAAATGGGCGCTGGGGGCGCTGCTGGCGTTGACGGCCCTGTGGCTGATCTGGGTTCTGGCAGGCGTCGCCGGTCGGCAGGTCGCCATCGCCGCCTCCGTATTCATCGCGGTGGCCATCCTTCTCATCCGGTTCCCGGCGCGCGCGCCGGCGCTGCTGCGCACCGGCGGCTTTGCCGCGCTGGGTGCTGTCGCCCTTGCCGTGCCGGTGCTGATCGAACCGGCGGCGCGTGCCGATGTGGGCGAAGAGCAGGTCATCCCCTGGGTCGCCTTCGACCGGGCGCAGATCGCGCGGCTGGTGTCGCAGGGGCAGGTGGTG
>JALTNO010000441.1 GCA_027000645.1 Paracoccaceae bacterium
GGATCATGCGGCAAATCGAGTACAACTCGCTGCTGGCGCAGACGTTCGGGCTGCGCAAGGGCTCGAAGTGGACGGGGGAGGAGATCGCCGTCGAGCTGGGGGCCTTCGGGGGCCAGGCCCGGGTGCTCGCGCTGGGCATCACGGGCTCCGTGCGCGGTATCAATGTGGAGGATTACCGGCCCGACCTGATCGTGGGCGATGACCTGGTGGATGAGGAGAACTCCGCAACGCCCGAACAGCGCCAGAAGCTCGAGGATCTTTGGTTTGGCGCGCTGAAAGAGTCGCTCGCCCCGCGCAGCGAGAACCCGCTGGCGAAAATGGTGCTCCTCGGTACGCCGCTCGACCGCGCCGATTTGAATGAGCTGTGCCAGCGCGACCCCGAGTGGCGGTCGCTGCGAGTGGGTGTGTTCGACGAGCAGGGGCGCAGCGTTTGGCCCGACAGGTGGAGCACCGAGGAGCTCATCGCCGAAAAGCAGGCTGCCCTGGCGCGCAATCAGCTTTCGCTGTGGATGCGCGAAAAGGAGTGCAAGATCATCGACCGGGAGCTGAGTGACTTCCGGGCGGAGTGGCTGCAATACTGGGAGGTGCTGCCGGAACGGATGCAGGTGTACATGGCTATTGATCCGGTACCGCCCGCGAGCGAGGCACAGCTCCGCAAAAGCCTCCGCGATAAGGACTATGAGTGCCTGGCGGTGGTGGGGCGCTATCAGGGGCGGGTGTACTTGCTCGAATACTCTGCCTCGCGGGGCCATACGCCGGAGTGGACGGTGCAGGAGTTCTTCAGGCTGGTGGATAAGTGGCGGCCGCGGAAGGTGCGTGTTGAGGGGGTGGCGTATCAGGCGACGCTCAAGTGGCTGCTGGAGCAGGCGATGCATCAGCGCCGGCGGTATGTGCAGGTGGAGAGCTATGTTGATCGGCGCTCGAAGCGGGACCGGATCGTGCAGGCGCTGCACGGGATAACTAGCAATAAGCAGTTTTTCTGCCGTCGGGAGCACACTGAGTTCATCGAGCAGTTTACCGCCTATCCCGCGGTGAACCACGACGACGTGCTTGAGGCGGTTGCGGTGGCGACCAACGCCGCGCTGGAGGATAGCGTGCTGGACGCCGAGTGGTTGGAGGTTGAGGAGGACAACATTCCGGAGCTGGACCTTTCCGGTTGGAGGGCTGCGCCGTGAACATCGACATTCGCTATGGCACCGAGCTGCACCAGCGCGTGTGTAGGGCGCTGGAGCAGCGGATTGAGCTCTCGGAGCGGGCGCTGCGCGGGCTGTGTGATAAGTGGCGCAAGGCCGATGAGGAGCATATTGCGTATGTGAAGGAAACGGAGGCGGATGCGCGGCGCCGGCTCAAGCGGGACCTGCAGGGCGAGCCGCAATACGTGACGCTGCACATTCCGTATAGCTATGCGGTATTGATGGCGGCGCACACCTACTGGACCACGGTGTTCCTGTCGCGCAGCCCAATTTTCCAGTTTACCGCATATAGCCCCCGCGACATGCAGCGAGTGCCGAACGTCGAGGCGGTGATTGACTACCAGGTGCAGGTTGGCGAGCATGTTGCGCCGTACTACCTGTGGTTGCTGGATGCGGGGAAGTATGGCCTCGGCGTGCTGGGGGTGTATTGGGAGGAGGAGTCGATCATCACCTCGCAGATCGTCGAGGAGCAGGCCACGATTGAGGGTATCCCGATTATCGGCAAGACGGTCAAGCGGCGAGTGGTGCGCCGGGTGGACGGCTACAAGGGCACCCGGGTGTACAACGTTGCGCCCTGGGAGTTCCTGCCGGATCCGCGCGTGCCGCTGCACCGGCTGCAGGATGGGGAGTTCTGCGGGCGGCGGACGAGGATCTCCTGGATGGAGTTTCTGCGGCGGGAGCGTGACGGGGAGTACTTCAATCGGGAGGCGCTGGAGAGGCTGATGCGGGCGCGGGCGGACCGGCAGAACCCCCGGCCCGCGGATATCGTGATGCCCGAGGGGGAGGACACCGGGGGCTTCGACACGCAGCTTTCCGAGCCGCGTGATACGGACTTCGTGGACCTGGTAGAGATGTATGTGGAGCTCGTGCCGCGCGACTGGGGGCTGGGGACGAGCCCCTACCCGGAAAAGTGGTTTTTCGTGCTGGCGAATGATGAGCTGATTGTGGCGGCGCGGCCCTATGGGGAGCTGCACAATCGGTTTCCGTTTTTCGTGCTGGAATACGAGCCGGATGCATATGCGCTGGTCAAGCGGAGCATGTATGATGTCATGCAGCCGCTGCAGGATGTGATGAATTGGCTGGTGAATACGCATTTCTATAATGTCCGCAAGGTGCTCAACGATATGATCGTCGTTGACCCCTCGCGGATTGTG
>JALTNO010000442.1 GCA_027000645.1 Paracoccaceae bacterium
GTGACGCTGGACCGCGGCGCGCAGCCGGTGCGCTGGATCGGGCGGCGCGCGGTGCGGGGAGAGGGCGATTTCGCCCCGATCCTGATCCGCAAGGGGGCGATCGGCAACCGTCGCGACCTGCTGGTGTCGCCGCAGCACCGGATGCTGGTCTCGGGCTGGCGGGCCGAACTTCTGTTCGGCGAGAGCGAGCTTCTGGTGGCGGCAAAGCACCTGGTGAACGGCCGTTCCATCCTGCCCGCGCCCTGCGACGAGGTGGAATATGTCCATCTGATGTTCGACCGCCACGAGGTGATCCTTGCCGAGGGCGCGGCCAGCGAAAGCTTCCACCCCGGCGATTTCGTGCTGGCCGGCGACCGGGCGCTGATGGTGGAGCTGACCTCGCTGTTTCCCGAGCTGCGGATCGGGCGCGCCGCCGACTGGCCCACCGCGCGCACCGTGCTGCGCAGCTACGAGGCGGCGGCGCTGGTGGCCTGATCCGCCCGCCGCAGGCGATGGCCGGCCCTGCTTGACCTTCGCCCCCCCGCCCCCCATGGTCGCGGCGCAATTTCCGCACGAAACGGTCTGGCCATGCGCGCAACCCCGCCCCCCTTTGCCGCCCATGAGTGGATGATCGCCTGGCGCTACCTGCGCGCCCGCCGGGCCGAGGGCGGGGTCAGCGTGATGACCTGGATCTCGATCATCGGCATCACGCTGGCGGTATTCGCCCTGATCGCCACGCTGGCGGTGCGGGCCGGGTTCCGGGCCGAATTCGTGCGCACGATTCTGGGCGCCAATGCCCATGTCACCATCTACAGCGGCGGCGTGGTGGATGCGCGCGGCCGCATCGACCGCAGCCTGCGCGATTACGATGCGCTGGCCGCCCGCATCGCCGCGGTGCCCGGCGTGACCCATGTGGCGCCGGTGGTGCGGGGGCAGGTGATGATCTCGTCGCGCAGCCGCAATGCCGGGGTCGAGGTGGTGGGCATCCGCTCCTCGGACCTTGCCGCGCTGCCGGGAATCGTGGGGGGCGCGGGCTCATACGGCGATATCGACCGCTTCGACGAGGGGATCTCGATCGGATCGGGGGTGGCACGGGCGCTGGGTGTGAGCGTGGGCGACCGGGTGCGGCTGATCTCGCCCGACGGGGTGCGCACGCCCATGGGCGTCAGCCCGCGCATCAAGGCCTACGAGGTGGTTCACGTGTTTTCCGCCGGGCGCTACGACATCGACCGCACCCGCGTCTACATGCCCTTCGCCGAGGCGCAGTCCTTCTTCAACCGCGAGGGCGCCGCCGACGAGCTGGAGCTGAGGGTGGCCGACCCCGAAGCGGTGGACGCGCTGGCGCCGAAACTGCAGCAGGCGGCGGGCGAAAGGTTGCGGATCTGGACGTGGCGGGACGCGTCGGGCGGGTTCCTGCGGGCGCTGGATGTGGAGGACAACGTGATGTTCGTGATCCTCTCGATCCTGGTGCTGATCGCCACCATGAACATCGTTTCGGGCCTGATCATGCTGGTCAAGAACAAGGGGCGCGACATCGGCATCCTGCGCACCATCGGCCTGTCCGAGGGGGCGGTGCTGCGGGTGTTCTTCATCTGCGGCGCCTTTACCGGCCTGATCGGCACCGCCGCCGGCGTGGTGCTGGGCAGCCTGTTCGCCCTGTATATCGACCCGATCTTTTCCATCGTGAACTGGGCCATGGGCGGGGGCGTGTGGGATCCGGCGATCCGGGGCATCTACGCCCTGCCGGCGGAGTTGCGCCTTGCGGACGTGCTCAGGGCGGTGGGGCTGTCGCTGGGCCTGTCCTTCGTGATCACGATCTTCCCCGCCCGGCGCGCGGCCCGGCTCAATCCGGTGGAGGCGCTGCGCTATGAGTGACCCGGTGCTGCGCCTGTCGGGGGTGGAAAAGACCTACAATCGCGGCCGTCCCGGCGAGGTGCGGGTGCTGCGCGGCGTCGATCTTGCGTTGCGGCCGGGCGAGGCGGTGGCGCTGGTGGCGCCGTCGGGGGCGGGAAAATCCACGCTGCTGCATATTGCCGGGCTCCTAGACACGGCCGATGCGGGCCGGGTCGAGATCGGCGGGCGCGACATGGCCGGCCGGTCGGACCGGGCGCGCACCGCCGCCCGGCGCCGTGATATCGGTTTCGTCTACCAGTTCCATCACCTTCTGCCCGAGTTCACTGCGTCCGAGAACGTGATCCTGCCGCAGCTTGCCGATGGCGTGGCGCGCGCCGAGGCCGAGGCGCGGGCGCATGATCTGCTTGACCGGGTGGGGCTGGCCGGGCGGGCCGACCATCGCCCGGCGGCGCTGTCGGGGGGCGAGCAGCAGCGCGTGGCCTTCTGCCGGGCTCTGGCCAAC
>JALTNO010000443.1 GCA_027000645.1 Paracoccaceae bacterium
CGCGGAAATGCTCGGCCACGGCCATGGCCGCCCAGGCGCAGCGCCGCCGGGTGATCGCGGACTGATCCGAGGTCGCGGCCACCACCACGGCCCGGCGCATGCCTTCGGGCCCGAGGATACGCTCCACAAATTCCCGCACTTCGCGGCCTCGTTCCCCGATCATGGCAAGCACCACCACATCGGCCTGCAACCTGAGCGCCAGCTTGCCCATCAGGGTGGATTTGCCCACGCCCGACCCTGCGAAAATACCGATGCGCTGGCCGCGAACGATCGGCAGCAGGGTGTTGAACACCGCAAGCCCGGTTTCCAGCCTGCGCCCCAGCCCGCGCCTTTCCGTGGCGCTTGGCGGGGGCGCGCGCAAGGGGCGTGCATGAGGCCCGCGCATGAGCGGCCTGCCATCGAGCGCCCTTGCATACGGATCGATCACTTGGCCAAGCCATGTTTCATGCGGGGCAATGTCATTGGCGCCAAGCAGAATCACCTTGTCGCCGATCTGGAAACCCTCGGCATTTCCGTCGGGCAGAACGGTGACCAGATCACCATCCATCTGCAGCACCTCGCCGCGTGATGATTCGCCCCGAGCCTGGGGAAACGAGACCAGATCGCCCAGGGCGGCGTGCTCCGACAACCCGGAAACCTTGATGATTCCGCCCCCCACTTGCCGGATGCGTCCGACCCAGTGTGAAAGCGACAGGCTGGCGATTTCAGCCTCCAACGCTTCGAATCCTGTGGATTTCACGGCGATTTCCCTTCCTTCAACAACGGTTTCTTAAAGGAATCGCGGTTAAGCCTTGGTTGAAACCGCACGAGGGAGAAACCCCGGTGTTCCAGAGGCTGGAAATATTCGACATGGCGCAAGGGCTGCTTCGGCATGCCAGTGCGCGCCAGTCCGTCATCGCCGGGAACATCGCCAATGCGGATACGCCGGGCTATCGCGCCCGCGATGTGGCGCCGTTTGCCGAAACCTACCGTGGGGCGGATGGCGCCGGGCTGCGCACGACCCGGGCACAGCACATCAGCTCTCGGGCCCGGGGCGGAGAGCCGGCCATCGTTGCGGCCACCGGCACCACGGTTGCGCCCAACGGAAATGACGTCTCGCTGGAAAGCGAAATGGTGAAGGCCGCCGAGGTGCGCATCCAGTACGACATGGCGATGTCGGTCTACACCAGTGCGCTGGACATCCTGAAGGCCAGTATCGGGAGGGGCCGCTGATGGATGATCTGTTCAGTGCCCTCTCGGCATCTTCCAGCGGGATGGAGGCCCAGTCGCGCCGCCTGCGCTTCGTGTCGGAAAACATCGCCAATGCCGATACCCCCGGTTACCGGCGCAAGCTGGCGGTGTTTGAGGCCGTCGTGCAGGGCGGCGGCCGTGACGGCGTGCAGGTGCGGACGGGCCCGGTTCGGCTCGACCGTTCGGAGCTGGCCAGCATCTACGATCCGGGCCACCCGCTGGCCGATGAAACCGGGCGCTACCAGGGTTCGAACGTCGATCTGGTGATCGAGATCGCCGACGCCCGCGAAGCGCAACGCAGCTACGAAGCCAATCTCAAGATGTTCGATCAGGCGCGGCAGATGACTCGCAGCCTGTTCGAATTGCTACGCCGATAAGGAGACCAGAATGGATATCCGATCAGTACAGGCGGCACGGCAGTATGCCGAAACGAGCCAGGCAATCGCCCCCAAGGCGCAGGCCCAGAACGGGCCCGACGTGGCCGCAATGGCCCGCGATTTCGCCGCCACGCTGAAGGCGGGCGAGGAAACCGCACTGTCGGCCATGGCCGGCGGGGCTGATCCGCAGTCTCTCGTGGTGGCGCTGGCGCAGGCCGATCTGGCCGTCCAGACGGCAGTGACGGTGCGCGACAAGGTGGTGGAAGCCTATCAGGAAATCCTGCGGATGCCGGTGTGAACGATGGATGAGTTCGTCTTCTATGACACGCTCAGGCAGGGCCTGTGGGTTTCTGTCATCATCTCGGCGCCGATCCTCGGGGTGGCGCTGCTGGCGGGTGTCCTCGTGGGCCTGTTCCAGGCACTTACCTCCATTCAGGAACTCACGCTCACCTTCGTTCCCAAGATGGTGGCCATCGTGGCGGTTTTCTGGGCCACGATGGGCTTCATGACGGAAACGCTGGGCACATTCTTCGTGGACGGCATCGTGCCGCTGATCGTCGGGGTCTGAACCATGGGGGTGAGCGAATATGTGGCGCTGAACCGGCAGTCCGGGCTGATGCGCGAGATGCAGATCGTGGCCAACAACATTGCCAACATCTCGACCACCGGCTTTCGCAAGGAGGGGCTGCTGTTTTCCGAATACGTGGTGCCCGCCG
>JALTNO010000444.1 GCA_027000645.1 Paracoccaceae bacterium
GAGATCTTCTTCATGAACATCGCCGCCAGTTCGAGAATGTCGCCCTTGCGCTCGATCAGGCGGGGCATGCGCACCGTGATCACGTTGATCCGGTGGTAGAGGTCCTTGCGGAAGCGCCCTTCCGCCACCGCCGCGGCCAGGTCGCCGTTGGTTGCGAACATGAAGCGCAGGTTCAGCGGTACCTCGCGGGTCGAGCCGATCGGGCGCAGCCGGGCCTCTTCCAGCACCCGCAGCATGGCGCCCTGGATCGGCAGCGGCATTTCCAGGATCTCGTCGAAGAACAGGGTGCCGCCGCGGGCGTGAAACAGCAGCCCGTCGCGCCGCTGCGCGCTCTGGTCCTGGCCGCTTTCGATCACGCCGAACAGTTCGTTGCCGATGTGATCGGGCGACACCGAGGCGCAGTTGACCGGCACGAAGGGCTTGTCGGCGCGGTCCGACATGGCGTGCAGCGTGCGCGCGGCGATTTCCTTGCCGGTGCCGGTGTCGCCGGTGAACAGCACCGGGGTCGGCAGCGGGGCGGCCTTTTCCAGCATCGCCCGCACCCTGGCGATTTCGTCCGACCGGCCCAGCAGCCGCCCGCGCCCGGCCATCGCCTCGGCCGAAAGTTCGTATTTCAGAAGGTAGTTTTCGCGCGTCAGGTGCTGGCGGTCGATCGAACGGGCCACCGCGTTCAGGATCTGGTTGGAGCGGAACGGCTTGAGGACGAAATCGGCCGCCCCCGCCCGCAACGCACGGATCGCGGTTTCCAGGTCGGCGAATGCCGTGATCAGGATCGCATCGGCGAAAAAGCCCAGCTTGCGCTGCTCGGCCAGCCAGTCGAGCCCGCTCTTGCCCGGCATCACGTTGTCGAGGATCACGATGTCGAAATGCGCCTGGTCCAGCAGCGCCGAGGCCTCCTCGGTGCTGGCGGCCTGGGCCACGTGCTTGCAGCGCGGCGCAAGGATCCGGACCAGGAAATTGCGCATCCCCCGTTCGTCATCGACCACGAGGATGGAGGAATTGGCCATCTGCTGGCCGAATTCCGAAGCGCGTTCCGCCCCCTGACCGGCAGGCGCAGCGGCACGCGGGCCGGGGCGGGCCGGGGCGATTCGGGTCATGTCATCCCCCCCTCGGGCGGACGGGGCAGGGCCTTCCGCATCGCCTATTCCGCCGGCGTCGCGTCCTGCGACCTGCTTCGTTCGCGATCTCGGATCTCCTCATACCAGAGGTCATGATGCTCTTTTGCCCACTGAACATCAACCGTCCCCCTGGTCATGGATTCCAGCGCCCCCTCCATGCCGATGGTGCCCAGATAGATATGCGCGAGGATCACGGTCATGAAGACGAAGGCAATACCCGCATGCACGATCTGCGCGTATTGCATTTCCTCCTGCGGCGACAGGCTGGCGGGCAGGTCGGAAAGGCCCAGCACCTGCGGCAGCCCCAGGTCGTTGAGCAGGGCGAAGACGGGGCCGGCAAGTTCGATCCGGAAGGGCAACAGCAGGGAAATCCCGGTCAGCGAAACCGCCAGGCCGAACAGGATCACCAGCCAGAACATGATCTTTTCGCCGGCGTTGAACTTGCCCGCGGGCGGGTGGACACCCCTGACAAACAGCCCGCCACCCTTGAGCAGCCAGACGATATCGGCCCTTTCCGGCAGGTTGCGGACCGCCCATAGCAGGAAGCTTGCCAGCAGTCCCGCCATGAAGAGGAAGGAAATGAAGTTGTGGATGTACTTTCCGCCGGTGGCAATGGCCGAAAAGGTCTCCTTGCCCAGCAGCGGGATCAGGAACGGCCGGCCATACAGCAGCACCAGGCCGGTGATCCCCAGCAGGATGAACGAACCGGCCATAGACCAGTGGGCGATGCGCTCGATCAGGTGAAAGCGCAGGACCTTTTCCCCGCTCAGGCCGCCTTCGACCCTGATCCGGCCGCGCAGCAGATAGAATGCCGCAAGCAGGGCGATCATGCCCACCAGCATCCAGCCGCCGACGCCGGGCAGCAGGTCGCGCCGCCATTGCAGCCAGCGCATGCCGCCGTCCTGGATCACCACCGTGGCCGCCGGTCCCCGGATCTGGGTGGTCAGATCCGCCAGCCCGTATCGGTAGGCGCGCCACAGTTCGGGGTCGGAAACCCCGCCCAGCGTGCCCAGCGGCGCGGTGATCGGCGCCGCCGCCTCGGGGTTGCCCAGTGCCTTGCGGCGAAAGCTCAGGTCCACCTTCTCGCCGCGCTGCCTGCGCAGGATGTCGTCCAGCGTCTGGGCGCCGCCGGTGATCGCCATGCGATCCTGGACGGCGGCCCCGGCCTCCTGCCCCTGGGCACGCGCCCCGCCGCCCGGTAT